>URCU01000019.1:0-23066 GCA_900546425.1 uncultured Collinsella sp.
GTCGATCGCGAGTTCCGCACGAGCCGGAGAGCACTTAATGTGCTCTCCGTGCGAGCAGGACTGTCCGAGCAGGCGACTTCGCATGCCGCCGGGCAGCCGGGGCCGACACCCCTCAAAGTTTTTCAAAAAAGTTGTTGACGCGCGCGTAACGACTCGTCTAATATATCCCTTGCGCGATGGACCTGTAGCTCAGTTGGTTAGAGCGTCCGGCTGATAACCGGGAGGTCACAAGTTCGAATCTTGTCAGGTCCACCACTTTCTTTCGCAATAAACACCCCAGCGAGAGCCGAGTCGCCGCTGGGGTGTTTATTACTTTCTCCGTGGGGGTTTAGCTCAGCTGGGAGAGCGCGGGCTTTGCAAGCCTGAGGTCAGGGGTTCGATCCCCCTAACCTCCACCATGATGGACCTGTAGCTCAGTTGGTTAGAGCGTCCGGCTGATAACCGGGAGGTCACAAGTTCGAATCTTGTCAGGTCCACCATCAAAACGTTAAGAGCCCTGGGGCATTGCCTCGGGGCTTTTTTCTTATCCAACAAAAGTAGTCAAAATAGCCCCGTCCCAAATTAACTGCTTTGATTTTGTGTGCTGGGCGAAAGATTGGGTAGTATAGCTATTCAATGCGGCGACCCTGCCGTGTGTTAACCGCTACGTACCGGAGGTGTTCCATGGTTCGTGTCGACATAGAGACCATCGTCATGGCCGCCGGTCCCGTGCCATCGCTTATCGTGCTTCGTGAGCGCTGCGGCAAGTCGGATTCGACGGCACCCCTGCGTTCGCTTTCCATTCAGACCGGCTCGTTTGAGGCCGCGGCCATTAGCCGCGGTATTGATAGCGGTCGCGCCGAACGCCCGATAACGCATGACCTGCTGCTTGACACTGTCGATGCCCTGGGCGCCAAGCTCGAGCGCATCGAGATCGTTCGTGCCGAGCCGCCGGTGTTCTATGCGACGGTTGTCGTGTTGGCCGATGGCAGCGAGCATAGGATCGATGCACGTCCGAGCGACGCCATCGCCCTTGCCGTACGCAGTAATGCCCCCATGTTCGTTGAAGACGACATCATGAATCGCTTGGGTACCGTCTCACCGCACGCCGAGGAAGTCGACGACGAGCAGGAGTTCGAGAAGTTCGACGAGTTCGTCCATACGCTCTCCCCCGATGATTTCTAAATGTCTGGCACGCGAGCGGAGAGGTCGCTGATGGGTACCCGTGTATCGGCTGAAGCGGCCGCCATCTCGCGTGAAGCCCAAATGCGCTCGGAGGCATCCGAGGCAGCTCGCATCGCCTATGTGACGCAGGCCCGCACGCTTCGCGAACGTCGCGGCTCCTATATCAAGATGGTTATCATCTCCGCCCTTGTCGCAGTAATCTGTTCTCGTCTTCGTGGTACAGTTGGTGCGCTTGGGTTTTCGATTTCAACAGGCTTGGTAATCTGGGGTGTGGTCGATGCAGTAATGCTGACCAACCAGATCAAGGTACTCGACAAGCGTGCGATGGATATGGTGCGCGCCCGCGACGCTGCCGCCAAGATTGCTGCCGAGGCACAAGAACTGTAACGACGCCGGATTCGATGGGAAGGTCTAGAGATGGCACAGGATATGCAGGACGCCGGTAACGTCTCCGCCGAGCTCGACGCCATGGTGTGTGACCTGATTGGTGCGTTCTTGGACGACCTTGCCGCCGGCGAGAATCCGGGCGTAGTTGTGGCGATCGAGGACGCTGCTTCCAACCGCTATCTGGCGGCGCTCGACGAGGACGGCGAAGAGGCGTGCCTCGAGGCCGCCACCAACTTTATCTCCGAGCACAAGATGGGCCTTAAGGACGAGGGTCTGGGCCGTATCGCCCGCTATGCCATCGGCTATACCGGCTGTGTCGAGATTGACGGCGGCTACCATGACGCTCTGCTCGTGAGCTTCTTTGAGACCACGCTCGAGAGCGGTTTTTCGGCATATGTGCTGTATGAGGGTATGGGTGCCGGCGATGGTTTTATGTGGAGCGACCCTGAACCTGCAGGTGAGGAAACCCCTCTCATCTAAAATCGCTAAAATAAACGAGTTTTCGGTAAAAGGCTTAATATTCCCGCTGAGCGTTGTGTTGCTGGGCGGGTCGCATACGCGTGCCGTTTGTATATGGATAGAAGATAGGGGAACTACATGCGCGTAGACAATCTGAGGAACATCGCCATCATCGCCCACGTCGACCACGGCAAGACGACGATGGTCGATAAGCTCCTGCGTGCCACGGACGCCTTCCGTGCCAACCAGCAGGTCGAGGACCGCGTCCTGGACTCTAACGACCAGGAGCGCGAGCGCGGCATTACGATTCTCGCCAAGAACATCTCTATCGAGTACAAGGACGTCAAGATCAACGTCATCGACACCCCGGGCCACGCCGACTTTGGCGGCGAGGTCGAGCGCGTGCTGCGTATGGCCGACGGCGCCCTGCTGCTGGTCGACGCCTTTGAGGGCCCCATGCCCCAGACCCGCTTCGTGCTGCGTCACGCTATCGACACCGGCCTCAAGATCATGATCGTCATCAACAAGATCGACCGTCCGGGCGCTAACCCCGAGAAGGCCTACAACGACTGCCTGGACCTTATGGCCGACCTGGGCGCCACCGACGACCAGCTCGAGTTTGCCATGGAGCACGTGGTCTACGCCAGCGCCATGAATGGCTTTGCCCGCCTCGATCCCGAGGACGGCAACATGGACATGTATCCGCTGCTCGATATGATCATCGACGACATGCCCGCGCCCGAGGTTGACGAGAACGCCCCGCTGGCCATGCAGTGCGTGACCATCGACCACTCCAACTTCGTCGGCCGCATCGGTATCGGTCGCGTGTACTCCGGCACCATCCATCAGGGCGACCAGATTCTGGTTGTGAAGAACGACGGCTCCAGCGCCACCGCTACCGTCAAGCAGCTCTTTACCTTCGACTATCTGGGCCGCACCGAGTGCCAGGAAGTCGGCGCCGGCGATATCGCCGCTGTCGTGGGTATTGACCGCACCGATATCGGCGATGTCTACACCGACCCCGAGAACCCCGTCGAGCTCGAGCCCATCGAGATCGACCCGCCGACCCTGTCCATCGTCTTTGAGGCTTCGACCTCTCCGCTCGTCGGTCGCGATGGCGACATCGTGGGCGCCCGTCAGCTCAAGGAGCGCCTGTTCAACGAGGCCGAGAACAACGTGACCATGAAGATCGAGGAGCTCGAGGACAAGAGCGGCGTCGAGGTCTCTGGCCGCGGCATTCTGCACCTGTCCGTCCTGATGGAGTCCATGCGCCGCGAGGGCTTTGAGTTCCAGGTCGGTCGTCCTCGCGTTCTGTTTAAGAAGGACGAGAACGGCAACAAGCTGGAGCCTGTCGAGCAGGCCGTCGTCGAGTGCCCGGACGAGTACTCGGGCAAGGTCGTCGAGGTCTTCGGTACCTCCGGTGGCATCATGACGAGCATGGATACCTCGGGCATCGTGACGCACCTTGAGTTCAAGATCCCGACCCGCGGCATCATGGGTCTTAAGAACCGCATCATGAACGTCACTCACGGCGAGGGCGTGTTCTACCACACCTTCCTGGAGTACGGCCCCTACGCCGGCGAGATCGGTAACCGCCAGAACGGCGCCATGATCTCCATGACCACCGAGAAGGCCGTTGCCTACGCTCTGGGTACGCTGCAGGAGCGCGGCCAGCTGTTTGTTGAGCCGGGCACCGAGTGCTACGAGGGCATGATTGTGGGCGAGCGCAGCAAGGCCGGCGACATGGTCGTCAACATCGCCCGTACCAAGAACCTGGGCAACCAGCGTTCCTCGACCTCCGACATCTCCGTGCAGTTGGTGCCGCCTCGCACCTTCTCTCTGGAAGAGGCGCTGGAGTACATCGCCGACGACGAGCTGGTCGAGATCACTCCCAAGAACATCCGCCTGCGCAAGCGTCTGCTCAACGCCACCGACCGTAAGAAGGCCGCCGTCCGCGCCGGTCAGGTCAACAAATAAGCGCTGGGGCTTATAACCGCCAATAAGAAAGGGCGTCGACCACAATGGTCGGCGCCCTTTTTGGTGAATGGGGTCAGGTTGCTTTGCATCACCACAAAGGTGCCTGGCCCTTTTGTGGTGGTTGCGGCTAGGCGGCGGGGAGTCCTGGCGTGTTGGAGGCTTGTTGGGGCTTGAGGTGGGCGTTGCGCCAGATGATTTGGATAATGTAGCCGAGCATAAAGACAAAGGCCACGCCGCTGACGAAGTCGCCGATGAGGGGAAGTCCCGTGAGGGCACCTGCGGCGATACCGCCCACGGCGGCCATGGCGTAGCGGTTCTGGTTGTGTCCGACCATGCGGGCGATTGCGCAGCCCGCAAAAGCGGTGGAGACCAGCGCGACGCCGATCACGGCGCACAAGAGGGTTCCGGCAAGCGACAGGCCAGCGATAGAGATAATCAGCAGCAGGATGGTGGGGACGACAGCAATCGTGCCCAGAAGACCGGTCACCAACAGGGGCGTGGGGCGCTGGCGGAGCATGCCGGCGGCACTGGCGGTCGCACGCGGAAAGACGAGCTCGAGCAACAGGGCGATAAAGCAGGTCGACAGGGCAGCGGCCACGACGCCGCCGACGATATCGTTAAGGGTGGAAGTATCTTCGTTCTCGGTGCGGTCGATCTTGAGCGCGCCGACCTCGGCTCCTGCGGCGCGCTCGGGGTCCTCGGAGACGTGCGCGTTCACGGTGCCGGTAATGCGGGCGTTCTTGCCCAAGACGAGCTTATCGGCCCAAACCTCGACATCGCCGTCGACAGCGCCATCGATGGTCACGGTGTCGCCTGCGAGCGCTGCCGACTTGGCAGAGCCGCGCAGGGCAACCGTCTCGCCCATCGCGTAAAAACAGTTGGCGGTGCTACCGGTGTTGAGCACGACATGCTGACCGGCTACCGTCACGCTGCCATCGATTGCGGTTTTGGAGATATCGATGGTGCGCGCCGCCAGGCGAACGGCTCCGCCTACGGTGCAGTCGCGAATCGACAAGCTCTCGCCGGCCGCGATAATATCGCGGCCGATGGAAGCGTCGTCTAGGTTAAGGCTCTGACCGGCCCAGTACAGGTCGCCGTCGACGCCAGACGGATTTGAGTCAACTTCGGTTGCGAGCACGTTGCCCGCGGTGTCTGTGCCGGCGAACGACGTCGTGGGAAGTACGGTCAGCGCAAGCGCAATCAGCGCGAATAGAAGGGCGATGCGGCCCAGCGCTTTGCGGCGCTTGGTCGACGGTTCTAGGTTGTAAGGCATAGTGAATCCTTCGTTAGGTACTCGACATGTATCTAACAGGGTACCCAACGTGCGCGCGCTCTAAAAGAACCTCTCGGTTGGATTTCGAAGGGTCGTGCTGTGCTGTCTACTTTTTGCGATGCAAGAAGCGTGCGATATCTTCTTCGGTGGGGCTTTTGATGTTAAAGCGCAGTGAGAGCCAGCGCAGACCCATGGTCACGGCAACGCATACGACCAGTGCGGCGATATTGCTCATGATGCCGCTCATAACGAGACACACATAGCTTGTCGATCCGGCGATGGCTGCGATGGCATAAAAGTTAGTACGTTGGAAAATGCCCGGAACCACGCCCATAAAGCCGTCGCGCAACATGCCGCCACCCACCGCGGTGAAGAAGCCCATCATGATGCATACGGCCGGCGCAAAGCCATAAACCAGTGCTTTGTCCGCTCCGGTGGCGGCGTAGATGCCGACCGAGACGATATCGAGCAATGGGATGAGTTTCTCGGGTTTATCGACGATTGCCGGGAAGATGTAGATGATGGCCGCCGTGGCGATGGAGAGCGGCAGCGCCATTGGCCGGTTGAGGATGTAGACGTTGCCGACCTGGAGTGTCATATCGCGCAAAAGACCGCCGCCCAGACCGCAGACCACCGCGAGCGCGACCGCGCCCACCAGGTCGAGCTTGTGTTCGCGCGCAACCAGCACGCCCGAGATCGATGCAGCGACAACGGCGAACATCTCGAGCCAAAATGGGATAGCGACCATGGCATCCGAGGCATGTGAGGTAACGGTTATAGCGGCGACGACGGGCAAGATGGAGTCCTTTGAGTTGCGGGTTTGGACAATGCCCGTACATAGTACATGTTCGGCGCCGATTGCGACCCTATTGCTCGGCAAACGGTCGGGACTGGGCACGGGCGTGGCGCTGCTGGAATGCCAGGGATCCAAAACATGTACGTCACCCTCCAAAAACGACATTTTTTGACATCTTCGGAGGCTGACGTACATGTTTGGATTGAGCTCACAGCATGAGTGAGTTAATTTACTCACATCCGGTATATTCCCCCACTTCAACGGACATAAGAGTTGGATACCGGCTCAGAGCGAGAGGCCCTCAATGGATACTCCTGTTCTCATTTCGCATAAAACCGCATGGCTTGTCCATCATGCGCCCCAGAATTTGGTTCAGTCTCTTGCGCGGCACGACTACCAGATAGGCGTACGAGGCATCTCCACCCAGCAACGCGTTGCGCGCATACGACAGGCCCTTACCGACTGCGGCATTCCGTCCGATATGCTCAAGACTATCGATATCTCGGTTGTATTCGAATTCGAGCGAATTCGCACCAAAGGCGTCATTTGCCACATTCTTGGACAAAATCTTCCCTACGAGCATATTGACGAGTTGACGCCCGGAATCTTCATCACCGACGAAGCCTTCACCTTCGTGCTCGCTGCCGAGTGGATGGATAGGATCGAATACCTCGAATATGGCTATGAAGTTTGCGGCGATTATCGCATGGGGCTCAATCCCGCCGACCCTTATACCGAGCAACCGGCCACCACCTCCAAGAATGAAATAACCGAACTGCTCGATCGGCACCCCGGCAAACCCGGTGCCACACGTGCACGGCTCGCGCTCAGACACATCTACGATCACTCGGCCTCGCCTATGGAGACCGCTTCGGCAATCGTCCTCTCGCTCCCAACAAGCGAAGGCGGCGTTGGCATCCGAGGTATCGAACTCAACAAACCGCTCGAGATCCCTCAACGTCTCTGGCATTGCGCCAAAGCTCGAACACTCAAAATCGATGCGCTCGTTACCTACAAGCGCAGGGAGCTCGGTATCGAATATAAGGGCGGCTTTCACGATGAGTTCGAGCGCAAGGGGGCAGATGCGGAGCGAGAGGCCGTTCTCTCCCAAATGGGATATCGAATCGTTACGCTCACTTCGGCTCAGTTCGGTAGCCAGCTCGCCTTTCACCGCGCCATGAACAACATTCGCGAAGCACTCGGCATGCCTCGCTGTACCGACACCGGGTACCAGCGAGAGCAAAACGAACTACGCAAGGCGCTTATCCGCAACTGGAAAGGCATGCGAGACGAAGAGGCACCTTCCGAATAGTGCCACTCCCGTGAGCTCAATCCAAACGTGTACGTCAGCCTTCAAAGATGTCGAAAAATGTCGGTTTTGGAGGGTGACGTACATGTTTGGGGAAGCGTGGGATCGAGACGTATTTCGATAACAAAAAAGCCCCCAATCTGGGAGCTTTCTCAACCAAAATGGCGGAGGAGGAGGGATTCGAACCCTCGTGACCTTATACAGGCCAAACGGTTTTCGAGACCGCCGCATTCAACCACTCTGCCACCCCTCCGCGTGGGGTAAAAACAAAGCAGGCTCAAAGGCCTGCTTTGGAATTAACTGGCGGAGAGTCAGGGATTTGAACCCTGGAGACGCTTTTGACGCCTACACGATTTCCAATCGTGCTCCTTCGGCCACTCGGACAACTCTCCGTTAAATGCGAAAGTCAGTATACACGAGGAATCGCAAAGTGCAAACAGAAAAGTTGGCATTTTTTGAAACGCTTGGCTTCGCGACGGGATCTAGGAGGCCAAAAACGGGCTCTGACCAGCATGGCTGCATACAGCAAATTGTTCAAAATGGGTATTTATAAACGACGTGGCAGCAATTTTAAAAATCTTTGAACGGTGGTGTGAACCACTGGTATGCATTTCGCGACCACAGCCTTGCACTTGCTGACCTGCGGTTCGATTTGGTTTGTCCCCGTAGCGCCGTATCTTGTCCACGGATCCGTCAAGCATTTGGTCAGCATTTGGTTGGAAGACGCATGAAGTGCCGTGTGAGTATGGACATATGTGGAGGTCATGAGGTTGTAGCTGCACATTCTTGCAGCCTGGGAGGTTGAAAGATATTATTACCAAGTCTTTTCCTGCTTCAGGCGCACCTTCACGACCTGAAGCCACATTTGCCCAGAGGAGGTGACAATATGAAGGCTTATGAACTGCTGTTCTTTGTTGACCCGTCGCTCGACCCCGAGACTCGTCTCGCTGTTATGAAGCGTATCGATACCACGATCGCTGAGGGCGCTGGCAAGGTCGACTCCGTTGACGAGTGGGGCAAGCGCAAGCTCGCCTACGAGATCAACGACCTCACCGATGGTGACTACACCCTCATCAACTTCCACGCAGATCCTACCCAGATCGCCGAGCTTGATCGCGTCCTGCGCATCACCGACGCTGTGGTCCGCCACATGATCGTCCGTCGCGACGACCAGGAGTAAGACTGTCGTTTTGGACTGGGCTTGTGCCCCAAGAGGAAGTAGTGAGTTATGAGCATCAATCGAGTGAACATCACCGGTAACCTCACGCGTGATCCCGAGCTGCGCGCCACCGCCGGCGGAACCCAGGTTCTGTCCTTTGGCGTCGCCGTGAACGATCGTCGCCGCAACCCGCAGACTGGCGAGTGGGAGGACTATCCCAACTTTGTCGACTGCACTATGTTCGGCACGCGCGCCGAGGCCGTGAGCCGTTTCCTGGCAAAGGGAAACAAGGTCGCGATCGAGGGCAAGCTGCGCTACAGCTCTTGGGAGCGCGACGGCCAGCGCCGGAGCAAGCTTGAGGTCATCGTCGATGAGATCGAGTTTATGAGCTCCCGTGGTGGCCAGGGTGGCTACGATCAGGGCGGTTACGCCCCCGCGGCTCCCGCGCCCGCAGCACGTCCTTCCGCACCGGTGGCTACGCCGCCCGCGGTCGACGTCTACGATGAGGACATCCCGTTTTAAGGGCTGTTCACCTATTTTTGAGTGAGAGGCGGCTTCGGTTCGCCGAAGTTGCCAAACGAAAGGTATTTTGACATGGCTAATGATTTTTCTGCACGTCAGCCGCGTCGTAAGTACTGCCAGTTCTGCAAGGAGAACACTGAGTTCATCGACTATAAGGACACTCAGCTTCTCCGTAAGTACATGACCGACCGTGGCAAGATCAAGCCTCGTCGCGTCACTGGCGCTTGCACGCAGCATCAGCATGACATCGCCAACGCCATCAAGCGCGCCCGCGAGATGGCTCTCCTGCCGTACACCGTCCCCGTGGTTTCCTCTCGTGGCAACCGCGACCGCGGCTAAGAAGGGAGACGCATCATGAAGGTTATTCTTCTCGATGAGATCAAGGGCAAGGGCGGCGAGGGTGACGTCGTAGAGGTCGCTCAGGGTTACGCTGAGAACTTCCTGTTCCCCAAGAAGCTCGCTGTTGCCGCCACCAAGGGCAACCTCAAGCAGCTTGACGAGCGTCGCAACAACATCGCCAAGCGCGAGGCCGTCCGTCTGGCTACCGCCAACGAGACCAAGGCTGCCTTCGAGGGCAAGACGGTCACCGTTGACGTCAAGGTCGGCGACGAGGGCATCCTCTTTGGCTCCGTTACCGCCGCTATGATCGCTGACGCCATCAAGGCTCAGCTCGGTATGGACATCGACCGCAAGCGCGTCGAGCTCGGTAAGCCCATCAAGGTTGCCGGTGCCCACACCGTTGCCATCTCGCTGTACCGCGAGATCAAGGCCGAGGTTGTCGTTCTCGTTGGCGTTACCGCCGAGGAGCTCGCTGCCGAGGCTGAGGCTGAGGAGACCGCTGAGGTCGCCGAGGCCGAGACCGCCGAGGTCGAGACTGAGGCTGCTGCCGAGTAGCATTTGCTGCAACGCAACAATCTTGTTCTAAGAAGGGCGCTCTGGGAGACCAGGGCGCCCTTTTGTTTTCTACGCTCAGCGAGCGTCATGGCAGGCGTTGCGTCGAAGTCCTATACACGGGACCGTTCATCCGTTTCGTTCGGTGATGATTGCCGGTGCGCGGCCCGTTTTGGGACTGTGGCTGATACTATGGATGCTCGCAAGCGATATGAATGAGGATGCTCATGGCATATGACGAAAGGAAGACGGGGCTGACGGTTGAGGACCGCGGTTCCAAGTTGGGTCTTCCTCAAAACCAAGATGCAGAGGCCAATGTACTGGCCGCCATGCTGCTGTCGCCCGAGGTGGTCGAGGAGGCCCAGGTCGAGCTGCAGCCCGATGACTTCTACCGGCCCATTCATAAGACCATCTACACCGCGATGGTCGATATGTACAACAGCCGCATTCCCATCGACTCTATCTCGCTGATCGATTACCTGCGCAGTATCAACAAGCTTGATGCCGTGGGCGGCGAGGCCTACATTTTGGAGCTGATGGGTCAGACCCTGTCGCTCGTGAACTGGCAGCACCATGCCGCCATCGTCCGTCGCGACTCGATGCTGCGCGAGCTGATCGGTGCCACCAACGAGATCAACGCGCTGGCCTATAACGCCCCTACCGACACCAAAGAGGTCGTGGAGCTGGCCGAGAGCAAGTTGCTCAAGGTCACGGCGCGCGAGGTCAAGTCGAGCTATAAGACACTGACCGAGTTTATGGTCGAGGCCTATAACGAGGCCGAGGAAGTGTGTAAGGCCGGCGGACAGGCCGCGGGCGTGCCCACCGGCTTCCCGTCGCTCGACCGCATGCTTATGGGTTTCCGCGAGGGCCAACTCATCATTATCGGCGCCCGCCCTGCCGTGGGTAAGACGTCGTTCGCTCTGAACTTGGCGCTGAACGCCGCCGCTGCGGGCTATACCGTCGGCTTCTTTTCGCTGGAGATGTCGGGCAAGGAAATTGCCCAGCGCCTGATTTGCGCCTACGCCATGATTTCAATCAGCGACTTCCGTACGGGCCGCATTAGTCCCGAACAGTGGGCCAACATCAACGAGGCCACGCAGACCTTGTCTAAGCTCGACATTCTGATTGACGATACGCCCGGCACCACGGTGACCGAGATTCGCGCCAAGAGCCGCCGCATGCTCCACAATAAGGAGAAGGCCATCATTATCCTGGACTACCTGCAGCTGGTGAGTCCTCCGCCGGGACGTCGCTCCGAGAGCCGTACCGTCGAGGTCTCCGAGATGTCGCGTGGTTTAAAGATTATGGCCAAGGAACTCAAGATTCCTTTGATCGCGCTGTCGCAGCTGTCGCGTCAGGTCGAGTCCCGTACCGGCAAGCGCCCGCAGCTGTCCGACCTGCGTGAATCGGGCTCCATCGAGCAGGACGCCGACATCGTTATGTTCTTGGACCGCTCCGCTGATGAGGCCGAGGCCTCGCGTGACGATCGACCCGACGAGGGCGTTACGCGTATCGTCGTGGCCAAGAACCGTTCGGGCCCGATCGGTGACGTCGACCTGATGTTCCTGCCGGCATCCACCAAGTTCTATGAGCTTGATGGGGCGCATACCGAGGAGTAGGACAGGCGCCCGTTGCACGGGTATACTGGGAATGTTTTGTGCTTCTGCGTGCCAGCGTGGCGCGCAGACAGTCCATGAATGTAAGGAGTAAACATGCCGTCAACCGTTTTGGTCGGTGCCCAGTGGGGCGATGAGGGCAAGGGTAAGATCTGCGACCTGGTCGCCGGCGACTTCGATGCCGTCGTGCGCTATTCGGGCGGTAATAACGCCGGCCACACCATCGTCGTCAACGGCAAGAAGTACGGCCTGCACCAGGTGCCCTCCGGCATCATGTATTCCGACCATATGTCGGTGATCGGTAACGGCTGCGTCGTCAACCCCAAGGTTGTCCTTGAGGAGATTGACATGTTCGAGGCCGACGGCATCACCACCAAGAACCTCAAGATCAGTGGCAACGCGCACATCATCATGCCGTACCACATCGATCTGGATGGTGCTTTTGAGCAGAAGCTCGGCAAGAAGAACATTGGTACCACCAAGCGCGGCATCGGTCCGTGCTACCAGGACAAGATGGCCCGCATCGGCCTGCGCATGCAGGACATGCTGGACGAGGCGCTGTTCCGCGACAAGCTGGAGACCGCTCTTGCCCGCGTAAATCCCGAGCTGGAGCTCATCTACCACCTGCCCACCTACACCGTGGACCAGATCTGCGACGAGTACCTGCCCATGGCCGAGCGCCTGCGCCCCTACATCACCGAGACGAGCCTGCTGCTCAACAACATGATCGACGAGGGCAAGGACCTGCTGTTCGAGGGCGCCCAGGCAACGCTGCTCGACATTGACCACGGCACCTATCCGTACGTGACGTCTTCCAACTGCACCGCCGGCGGCGCCATCACCGGCTCCGGCGTCGGTATGAAGAATGTCGACCGTGTGCTGGGCGTCATGAAGGCCTATATCACCCGCGTCGGTTCGGGCCCCATGCCCACCGAGCTTTCCTATGAGTCCGAGGCCGGCCATACGCTGACCGAGGAGGGCTATGAGTACGGCGTGACCACCGGCCGTCGCCGTCGCTGCGGTTGGTTCGATGGCCCCATCGCCAACTACGCCTCGCGTGTCAACGGCCTCACCGATATCGCCATGACCAAGCTCGACGTGCTTTCGGCCTTCGATACCGTCAAGGTGTGCGTTGCCTACGACGTCGACGGCGAGCGTTACACGAGCGTGCCCGAGCATCAGGTGCGCTTTGAGCACGCCAAGCCCATCTACGAGGAGCTCCCGGGCTGGAAGTGCGACATCACCGGCTGCCGCAGCTTTGACGAGCTGCCGCAGGAGGCTCAGGACTACGTGACGTTTATCGAGGATCTGGCACACACCCGCGTGACGTTCATTGGCGTCGGCGCCGGTCGCGAGCAGATCATCAACCGATTCTGGAAGTAATCGGCACTATTCGGTTATTGCGATATACCCCTTTGCAGCCCGGACGGGCGGCCGAGGGGTATATTTGCTTGCAAAGGGCTCGCGCGGAGCGGGCCGTTCATCCATAGAGGAGGCACCCTTGAAGGCGGACACTCAAACCATCGACATCCTGTTGTTGGGCAGCGGCGGCCGCGAGCATGCTTTGGCAGCTAAGCTCGCTGCATCACCGCGCGCCGGCAAGCTCTACATTGCGCCGGGTAACGGCGGCACCGCGAGCTGCGGCGAGAACGTGGTTCTCGACGATTGCGATCCTGCGGCCGTGGCGGCGTTTGCCCAGAGCCACGGATGCGGACTCGTGGTGATTGGCCCCGAGGCTCCGCTCGTGGCGGGCGTTGCCGATGCCGTGCGCGCGGCGGGCATTCCCTGCTTTGGCCCGGGTGCCGAGGGCGCTCAGATGGAGGGCTCCAAGCTATTCTCCAAGCAACTCATGGAGCGTGCCGGCATTCCGACGGCCGCCTACGGCTCGTTTACTGACGAGGCTTCGGCTCTTGCCTACGTGCGCGAGCAGGGCGCCCCGCTGGTCGTGAAGGCAGACGGCCTGGCCGCGGGCAAGGGCGTTATCGTGGCAACCGAGCTTGCGCAGGCCGAAGAGGCCGTGCGCGAGTGTTTTGGCGGCACCTTTGGCGATGCCGGCAATACCGTGGTCATCGAGGAGATGCTGACCGGCCCCGAGTGCTCGCTGCTGGCCTTTACCGACGGCAAGACCGTGCGTCCTATGGCCACTTCGCAGGATCACAAGCGTGCACTCGAGGGCGACCTTGGCCCCAACACCGGTGGCATGGGCGTCTACAGCCCGGTGCCCATCGTGACCGACGAGGAGCACGCCACGATGGTGAAGGTCATGGAGCAGACCGTGGCCGAGCTTGCTGCCGAGGGCATCGACTACCGCGGCTGCCTGTATGGTGGCTTTATGCTCACCCCCGCCGGCCCCAAGGTGCTGGAGTTCAACGCCCGCTTTGGCGATCCCGAGACGCAGGTCGTGCTGCCGCGCCTTAAGAGCGACCTGGTCGAGGTTATGCTTGCCTGCGCCAACCGCGAGCTTGATCAGATTGAGCTCGATTGGTGTGACGAGTGGTCCGTGGCTGTTGTCCTGACGAGCGCGGGCTACCCCGGCGGCTACGAGAAGGGCAAAGTCATCACCGGCATCGCCGACGCCGAGGCCATGGAGAACGTGACCGTGTATCATGCCGGCACCGCCGTGGTGGACGGTCAGCTCGTGACCAACGGCGGCCGTGTGCTTGCCGTGACCGCGCTGGGCGATACGTTTGAGAACGCCCGCAACCTTGCCTATGAGGCCTGCGAGAAGATTGATTTTGAGGGCAAGACCCTGCGTCATGACATCGGCCTGCGCGCGCTGCGTGGCCGCGACGCCTGGGATGCCTAAAGTCCGAGAGGGATGAGACGGATGGACGAGAAGAACGAAGAGCTCGTGGACGCGCAAATCGTCGAAGAGGACAGCCGCATGTATGGACACGCCGAGGGCGAGCCTGGTGGCGAGGTCGCTGACGAGCCGGCGCTGGTGCTGGGCGACGACGACCCGCACGATGCCGAGCTGCACGAGAAGATTCTTTCGGAGGAGTGCGCCTGGAAGGGCAAGATCCTCGACGTCCACCGTCTTGAGGTTGAGCTGCCCAACGGTCACCGCAGCGCCCGCGATATCGTTCGCCATCCGGGTGCGGCGGCCGTTGTGGCGCTGACCGAGAGCGGCAAGATCGTACTGGTGCGTCAGTACCGCACCGCCATCGACCGCGTGACGGTCGAGATTCCCGCCGGCAAGCTCGATCCAGGCGAGGACCCGCTCGATTGCGCCAAGCGCGAGCTGCATGAGGAGACGGGCTTTAGGGCCGGTCGCATTCGCTTTTTGACGTCGATTGTCACGTCCTGCGGCTTCTGTGATGAGATCATTCACATCTACCTGGCCACCAAGCTCGAGTTCGATGCACCAAACCCCGATGATGATGAGTTTGTCAACGTTGATCTGGTGCCGCTGCACGAGCTGATCGACGCCGTGCTCGACGGCAAGATCGAAGATGCCAAGACCGTCGTGGGCGCCTTGGCCTGCGATAGCATCGCGCATCGCCTTGGGGGCGCGGAGCTCTAACGAGTGGGGATAGCCCTGGGACAAGTACTGATGATTGCTCTGTCCCAGGGCCTTACGTTGCTGATATTTCTTTGAGGATCACATGCTGAAGAGGTTTCTTTCGTATTACAAGCCCCAGATGGGGCTTTTTGTTGCCGATACTGTTTGCGCCCTGGTGCTTGCCGCCATCGACCTGGCGTTTCCTATTATTCTGCGCAATCTGACTGGTGGGCTCTTTACCCAGGGTCAGGCTGCTATTATGCAGGCGCTCGGTATGATCGCGGTCGGCTTGGTACTGATGTATGCCATCCGTTGCGCCTGTCGCTACTTTGTGAGTTACTGGGGCCACGTGATGGGCGCGCGCATGGAGTCCAAGATGCGCGAGGACCTGTTCGATCAGTACGAGCGCTTTAGCTTTGCGTATTTCGATCGCAACAGCTCGGGTGACATGATGAGCCGCGTGGTCAACGACCTGTTCGATATCTGCGAGGCGGCACACCACGTGCCCGAGTGGATTATCATCTGCGGTATCGAGATTATCGGCTCGTTTGTGATCCTCTTTACCATCGCTCCGGTGCTGGCGCTTGCCATGGCCGTGGCGACGGCGGTGTTTGCGGTCATCATGTTTTGGCAGAACATGCGCATGCGCGAGGTCTTTAGCGACAACCGCAAAAAGATCAGCGGTATTAATGCTCAGCTGCAGGATTCGCTGGCCGGCATGCGCGTGGTCAAGAGTTTTGCGAACGAGGAGGCTGAGCGCTCCAAGTTCCGCGCCTCTAATGACCGCTATCTTTCGTCCAAGGAGAATATGTATCACGCCATGGGCGTCTACACTGCGACGTATGGCCTGCTCTCGGGCGTGTTGTACGTGACCGTGGTGCTGCTGGGTGGTTGGCTGGTGGCGCAAGGCCAACTGCAGGCGGTCGATATGGCGACCTTTGCACTCTATATTTCGCTGTTCTGCACCCCGCTCGAGACGCTTGTGAACTCGGCTGAGACGTATCAGAAGGCCATCGCCGGCTTTAAGCGTATGGACGAGGTGCTTTCGACCGCCCCGGATATCCAGGATAAGCCGGGTGCCACGGACCTGCAGGTGACGGCTGGCGCGGTTGAATATCGCGACGTGTGCTTTAGCTACGAGGACGTTGAGCTCGGCGCAGGCGAAGGGGCTCGTCCCGTGATCGACCATATGAATCTGTCCATCAAGCCCGGACAGACCATTGCCCTGGTTGGCCCCTCGGGCGGTGGCAAGTCCACAACGTGTTCGCTGCTGCCGCGCTTTTATGACGTGGCTGCTGGATCCGTTAGCATCGACGGCCAAGACGTGCGCGACGTGACGCAGCAGAGCCTGCGCCGCGCCATTGGCCTGGTGCAGCAGGATGTCTATCTGTTTGACGGTACGATTGGCGAGAACATCGCTTACGGCAAGCCAGGCGCCACGGCAGAAGAGGTCGCCGAGGCCGCCCGCCGCGCCAATATCGATGCCTTCATTGAGTCGCTGCCGCAGGGCTACGACACGGTCGTGGGCGAGCGCGGCAGCCGTCTTTCGGGCGGCCAGAAGCAGCGCGTAGCCATTGCGCGCGTGTTTCTCAAGAACCCCAAGATCCTGATCCTGGACGAGGCGACGAGCGCCTTGGATAACGAGAGCGAGGAGGCGGTGCAGGAGTCGCTCGAGCGCCTGGCGCGCGGTCGCACCACGATTATCATCGCCCACCGTCTCTCGACCATTAAACATGCCGACGAGATTGCGACCGTCGAGCATGGTCGCGTTGTGGAACGTGGTACGCACGAGCAGCTTCTCGCCCGCGGCGGCACCTATGCCCGTTACTATCGAATGCAGTTCGAAGGTGCGCGTGCGCACGAGCTCGACTGATTGATATGACAGGAAGTTTATGGCTGACAAGAACCCTTTGACTCCGGAAGAAGTGACGGAGTTATTCTCCGAAATCGATGCATCCGGCGTCTTGGATCCTACGCTCGCCAAAAAGCGTACCGAGCGCATGCGCGAGAAAGAGGCTGCCGTCAAGCGCGGTGACAAGGCGACGCTGGCGCGGCTGCGCAGCGAGGATCGCGCGAGCCAGGCAAAACATATCGACCCACTGTCCGAGGACGATCCTTCGGGCTCGCAGGTGAGCCATACCATTACGAAGACTGCCATGGTCGTGGTTATCGGCATCTTGGTGCTGATCGTGGGCATGCAGATTGGCTACGGCGTGATGCGCCGTCTGAATACCGCCAATCTGTCCGAGAGCGTTTCGGTCGATACCGTTTCGACGGCGCTCAAGGGCGGCCTTGAGTGGGGTAACGGCTTTACGCAGTTCCCGCTCGACTTTAGCGTCGACGAGGCGGACGAACGTACGGGCACGGTTGAGGTGACGGTGTTGGACACGTCGTCTGCCAACGAGCTCGAGCTGCTGTCTAACGGGCAGATTCAGGCTGCAGCGCTTGCGACCAACGCGCTGCTCAACGATAAGATCGACCGCGTGGTGTACAACGTGCACGCCTATATCGACGAGGACAGCAATATCCAGCATGATTCCTTCTTTGGCATGTTCCCCGCGCGGGGTCATCAGAGCGCCATTTTGACGTTTGTGTGGACCAAGAGCTCGTCAAATGCCACGAGTATCGACTGGAAGATGCGTATCGTGAGCATGGACGACACGATTGCCGAGCGCATCCAAAAGCAGGTGAACTCGGTATCGTCACTGATTGAGGACCCGGCGGTAAGCCAGACCAAGATCACGGAAGAAAAGGCTGAGCGCGACTTGGAACATCGCCTGCACGGTCGCGAGATCTTCCGCGGTGGCAAGCCCGACCGCACGCCGTCCGATCTGCTGGAGCAGGACAAATAAGACGCCATCATCCCGTGTGAGCCAAGTGCCCGCGCGGGATGATTTTTCTGGGACGGGGATTAAATAATCATTCTGTTATGTATGCAGTTGGCGACAAAGTCCCGCGCTCAGAATGATTTTTTATTCCCCGTCCCAGAAAAATCATTATGCATGGAAAGTCATAATTATCATTTCGTAAACATTTCGATGAAATTAACGCCATGGCGCATACTTGCGGTTAAAATACCGCAAGGCCTAACTACCAACCTTTAAGCCGGTCCGGAGAGACCGGGAAGGAGAATTATGGCGAACAACCATACTGCGGGCACTGCTGCCCGCACCTTCGCGCCCAGCGAGCTTTGCCAGCGCATGCTGGCCAAAACCAGCAAGGGCACCTGCGGTCCCTGCATCCTGTACCTTGAGGATGGGACCATTTTTTATGGCCGTGCATGCGGTGCCGAGGGTACCGCGACCGGCGAGGTCTGCTTCAACACCTCGCTTGAGGGCTACTTTGAGGTCATGACCGACCCGAGCTATGCCGGCCAAATCGTAACCATGACCTATCCGCAGATTGGCAACTACGGCATCGACGAGACCGACGTCCAGTCGGCCTTCCCCGGTGATGCTACCCGCCCCGCGAGCGCTCCCGCCATGCGCGGCATGATCGTCCGCGACATGTGCGCCACGCCTTCCAACTGGCGCTCGGCCGTCAGCGTGCCGGAATACCTGCGTGCCCATGACATCGTCGCTATCGAGGGCATCGACACCCGAGCCCTGGTGCGCCACCTGCGCGACAACGGCTCCAAGATGGGTATTATCTCGACGGAAATCTTTGACGTCGCCGAGCTCGCCGAACGTCTGGCCGCAGCGCCGACGCTGGTTGGCGAGAATCTGGTCAAGACCGTGAGCTGCCCCGCGCCTCACGAGTTTGTGGCTGCCGACCTGCCCGCTACGCATGACTTTGCGCTTGCCCCTGCCGCTCCTGCCCGCCACAATGTGGTCGCCTACGATTGCGGCGTCAAGCGCGGCATCCTAGAGGGTCTGGTCCGCGCCGGCTGCGACCTTACTGTCGTGCCGTGGGATACGCCCGCGAGTGAGGTGCTCGACATGAATCCCGACGGCGTCTTTTTATCCAACGGCCCCGGCGACCCCGATGCCGTGGTGGAGACCTACGAGCAGGTGCAGCAGCTGATCGGCAAGGTGCCGGTCTTTGGCATTTGCCTTGGTCACCAGATGATCAGCTTGGCGTGCGGTGCCCAAATGGAAAAGCTTAAATTCGGTCACCGTGGCGGTAACCAGCCGGTTATGAACCTGGTGAGCCGTCGCGTGGAGATCACCGCGCAAAACCACGGCTTTGGCCTGCTGTTCCCCAGTCTGGGCAAACTGATCCCGGAGCTTTCCGGCGGCGAGACCGAGCATGCGGCCGATGGCGACCTGCGCGCCTGGGTGCGTCGCGGCATCGCGCCGGTCGTGATGAACGAGCGCTTCGGCCGCATTCGCCTGACGCACGTGAACCTCAACGACGGCACCGCCGAGGGCATCCAGCTGCTCGACGCCCCATGCTTCTCGGTCCAGTACCACCCCGAGGCCTCGCCCGGCCCCACCGATGCCCACTATCTCTTTACCGCCTTTACGCGACTCATGGACGGCGAGGAGAACTACCTGGACATCGACACCGCGAAGGACCGCCTTGCCGGCTGGAATTTCGCCGAGTCCGAGAACGCTGCGACCGAGGAGAACTAACATGCCGAAACGTACTGACATCAAGCGCATCCTCGTCATTGGTTCGGGCCCCATCGTTATTGGCCAGGCCTGTGAGTTCGACTACTCCGGCGCCCAGGCCTGCAAGGTGCTCAAGGAGGATGGCTTTGAGGTCATCCTGGTCAACTCCAACCCGGCGACCATCATGACCGACCCGGGTCTTGCCGACCGCACCTATGTCGAGCCCATCACCGCCGAGTTTATCGAGCGCGTAATCAAGAAAGAGCGCCCGGACGCGCTGCTGCCCACGCTGGGCGGCCAAACCGGTCTGAACGCCGCCGTCGAGCTGGCAAAGGACGGCACGCTCGACAAGTATGGCGTCGAGATGATCGGCTGCGACCTGGCCGCCATCGAGCGCGGCGAGGATCGCAAACTCTTTAACGAGGCCATGGCCGAGATCGGCCTGGAGGTCGCGCGCTCGGGCTATGCCTATAGCGTGGCCGACGCCGAGGCTATCGCCGAGCGCGTGGGCTATCCCTGCGTACTGCGCCCGAGCTTTACCTTGGGCGGTGCCGGCGGCGGCATCGCGCATACCCACGAGGAGCTCATCTCCATCGTGAGCCAGGGCCTGGAGCTCTCGCCCGCCCACGAGGTGCTGGTCGAGGAGTCCATCGAGGGCTGGAAAGAGTATGAGATGGAGGTCATGCGCGACCACGCCGGTAACGGCATCATCGTGTGCTCCATCGAGAATCTCGACCCCATGGGCGTGCATACCGGCGACTCCATCACCGTGGCGCCGGCGCAGACGCTCTCCGATCTTGAGTATCAGCGCATGCGCGTGGCCTCGCTCGCCATTCTGGAGAAGATCGGCGTCGAGACCGGTGGCTCCAACGTGCAGTTTGCCGTGAACCCCAACACCGGTCGCTTGATCGTCATCGAGATGAACCCGCGCGTGAGCCGTTCGTCCGCGCTGGCCTCCAAGGCCACGGGTTTTCCCATCGCTAAGGCCGCCGCGCGCCTGGCTGTGGGCTATACGCTCGACGAGATCGTCAACGACATCACCAAGGCAACGCCTGCCTGCTTTGAGCCCACGATTGACTACTGCGTGGTCAAGGTGCCGCGCTTTGCCTTCGAGAAGTTCAAGGGTACCGACCCCACGCTCACCACGCGCATGAAGGCCGTGGGCGAGATTATGGCGATTGGCCGCACCTTTGAGGAGGCCTTCGGCAAAGCCATGCGCTCACTGGAGGACGGTCACCAGGGCATCTGCGCCGGTGGCAAGGAAGGTGCCGACCAGCTGAGCGACGACGAGCTCGCCCAGGCCGTGGGCACCCCGACCGAGCACCGCATTTTCTTTGTGGTCGAGGCCCTGCGCCGTGGCTGGGACATCGCTCGCATCCATGCCATCTGCGGCATCGATCCGTGGTACCTCAACCGCATCAACGACATGGTGCAGGTTCAGGAGAGCATCCGCGGTCTGCGCGTGGAGGATATCGACGCTGACGCGATGCGCCTGCTCAAGCAGTACGGCACGAGCGACGCCGAGATTGCCGCGCTGACCGGCTCGGACGAGCGCTTTGTGCGCGCCTATCGCAAGGGTCTGGGTGTGGTTCCCAGCATGAAGACGGTCGATACCTGCGCTGCGGAGTTCTCGAGCGCCACGGAGTACCACTACAAGACGTACGAGAACATCTACCGCACGAGCCCGGATGCCAAGAAATGCGTGGCTCCCGACGAGACCACGCCGGCGGACAAGCCCAAGGCGATGATTCTGGGCGCTGGCCCCAACCGCATTGGCCAGGGTATCGAGTTCGATTACTGCTGCGTGCACGCGAGCTACGCGCTGGCGGCCCGCGGCTTCGAGACCATCATGGTCAACTGCAACCCCGAGACCGTCTCGACTGACTACGATACCTCGGACCGCCTGTACTTTGAGCCGCTCACCTACGAGGACGTCATGGACGTCATTGACGTTGAGCGTCCCGACGGCGTCGTGGTGACGCTCGGCGGCCAGACTCCGCTTAAGCTGGCGCGCATGCTCGAGGAGAGCGGCGTCAACATCATGGGCACCAAGCCCGATGCCATCGACTTCGCCGAGGACCGCGAGCGCTTCGCCGCTCTGCTCGACAAACTGGGCATCATGTACCCGCCGGCGGGCCAGGCCACCTCGTTTGAGGAGGCCGAGGCCGTGGCCGCGCACATCGGCTACCCGCTACTGGTGCGTCCGAGCTACGTGCTTGGCGGCCGCGGCATGATGATTGCCTACGATGCCGAGCATCTGCGCGATTACATGGCCGAGGCTGCGCGCATTAGCCCCGACTACCCGGTGTATCTGGACCGCTTCCTGGAGGGTGCGATCGAGTCCGACGTCGACGCCCTGTGCGACGGCGAGGAGGTCTACATCGGCGGCATTCTGGAGCATATCGAGGAGGCCGGTATTCACTCCGGCGACTCTGCGACCTGCATCCCGCCGTTCAGCTTTAGCAAGAGCCTGCAGGCGAAGCTCCGCGAGACCACGCGCCGCATCGCGATGGCGCTGGGCGTACGCGGCCTGGTCAACGTGCAGTACGCCATCAAGGGCGAGACCGTTTACGTGATCGAGGCCAACCCGCGCGCCAGCCGTACCGTGCCGTTTATCTCCAAGGCCACCGGTGTGCCGCTCGCCAAGTGCGCGGCGCGTATCATGGCAGGCGATTCCATCGCGAGCCTGGGTCTGCCGAGCGACGAGCGTCAGCTCGATTGGTTCTGCATGAAGGAAGCCGTTATGCCCTGGGGTCGTTTCCCCGGTGCCGACGTTATCCTGGGGCCCGAGATGAAGTCGACGGGCGAGGTCATGGGTATCGCCAAGAGCTATCCCGAGGCATATGCCAAGACACAGCTGGCGATTGACTACAAGCTGCCCGATCCGAGCTGCGGCAAGGTGTTCATCAGCGTGTGCGACCGCGACAAGCGTCATATCCTTTCGGTCGCGCGTATCCTGCGCTACCTGGGCTTTGACATCTGCTCCACCGAGGGTACGGCGCGCGTGCTGCGCGGCGGCAACGTGACGTGCGAAGTCGTGGAGAAGATCAGCGGCCCGCACGACGGCGAGCGTCCCAACATCGGCGACCTCATCGCCGATGGCAAGATTGCGGTAATCATCAACACGCCGTACGGTCCGGGCTCGCGTGGCGACGGCTATCTGTTGCGCACTGAGGCCGTGCGCCGCGGCGTGACTTGCGTGACCGCGATGTCTGCCGCCAACACGTACGTGAGCGCCATCGAGGCCGTGCGCGAGGACCAGCAGGGCCACGGCAGCGCCAACGACATGGGCATGGACGTCATCGCCCTGCAGGACCTGCCGCAGCACACGGTGTAGGTTGAGCTGTTCGGCCGGGGCGGGAGGGGCCGAGATTTCCCCCTTTCGCTCCGGCTGCAAGCAGAGTCGCTCAGGAGGAAACTCGGCCCCTCCGCCCCGGCCTACGGCGACTCGGTTGCAC
>URCU01000020.1:0-22202 GCA_900546425.1 uncultured Collinsella sp.
TCGACACCGCCGAGTTCGCGATCCCCGGCCTTGACGACGAGTTCCGCGTCATCGTGTCTCCGTGGATCCTCTCCTCGCTGATCACCGATCGCCTTGCCGCTTACTACGAGACGGTCACCAAGCACAACCTCAACTACCGTCGTTACTATCACCAGTTCGACTACTAATCGGTGACAAATAAGCTACTGATCAAGAAGCACCCTGCCCGGGCGCATGCGTCCGGGCATTTTTATGCCGAAATTCGCAAGAAAAGGGGAATCGAATGAGACAGTTTATCGTTGCATCCCATGCTCATTTTGCGTCCGGAATCGTCGAGAGCATCGGCCTGCTCTCCGGCGAGCGCGAAAACGTCCATGCGCTGTCTATGTATGTCGACGGAAACGAGGACCTGGCCAAGGAGGCTGCGGCGGTTCTTGATGGGTTCGCTGCGGACGACGAGGTTGTCGTGTGCACTGACCTGTTCGGCGGCAGCGTCAACAACGAGTTCACCAAGATCGTCCAGACGCGTCCCAACACGCACCTGGTGACCAACATGAACCTTCCTCTGCTCATCCAGCTGCTGTTCGTGCCCGACTCCACCCCAATTGATGAGGCCATTCACCAGATCGTCGAGGCGGACGACACCAAGGTCAAGTACGTCAACGACCTGCTGGGGCAGGCCGAACTCGATGAGTTTTAATCGCTAGGGAGCACATCATGATTCAGATGATTCGCGTGGACTATCGACTGCTGCACGGCCAGGTTGCCGTTAGCTGGACTTCGGCTCTGGGTGCCGACTGCATCCTGTTGGTAAGCGACACGGTCCTCAATGACAAGCTTCGTCTGCAGGCCCTGTCCCTTGCAAAACCGGAGGGCTGCAAGGTTGTCGTCAAAAACACCGAGGATGCCGTCAAGGCGCTCCAGAGCGGTGTGACCGATAAGTACAGGCTCTTCGTAGTTTGCGAGACGATCCAGCAGGCCGGTGCCGTCGCCAAGGCGATGGGCGTCAAGAAGATCAACCTCGGCAATGTTGCCTTTAGCGAGGACGCCCGCCAGGTCTCGACCAGCGTATTTCTCACGCCCGAAAACGAGGCATACGTCAAAGAGCTGCTCGGCGAGGGCTATGAGCTGTTCATTCAGATGATTCCGGCAGATGCGAAGACTGACGCCGCGAAGGTCATCGGTTAGGGGCCATCATGGTTATCAAGACAATCCTGATTTTCCTTATTGCCCTTTTGGGTTATTCCGAGTGGCTGACGGGCACGAGCTACCTCCAGCGCCCGATCGTGCTCGGACCTCTGGTTGGCCTTGTCATGGGCGACATGGTGACCGGCACGATCATGGGCGCCACGATGGAGCTTGCCATGGTCGGCGCCATCTCGGTCGGCGCCTATAACCCGCCCGATACGATTTCCGGCACTATCCTGGGCGTATCTCTTGCCATGCAGGCCGGCGCGGACGCTTCGGCGGCCCTGACCCTGGGCATTCCCATCGCAACGATCGTCCTGGCGCTCGATACGGCCCTGGGCCAGCCGGTGATGCTACTGCTGGTGCACCGTATCGACAAAAACGTCGAGGACGGGGACACCAAGGCCATCAGCGCAACATGCTCATCGCCGGTTACGCGCAGAGCTGGTGCGGCCTGCTGATTATTCCCCTGGCATTCTTCTTTGGCGCCGATGCTGTTGCCAGCCTGCTCAACATCATCCCCGATTTCGTTCAGACCGGCATGGATGTCGCCGCCGCCTTCTTGCCCGCACTCGGCTTTGCGATGCTGGCGCAGATGATTATGAACAAAACGGTGGCTCCGTTCTTCTTCGCTGGCTTCTTCCTCGTCGCCTACTTTGGCATTAGCACGACGGGCGTGGCGATCTTTGCCGCGATTATCGTCGTCGCGATGACGGTTTTGGGTGATAAGAAAAAAGCGGAGCAGCCCGCAGTGGCAACCGAGGATCCTGCGATTGGGAGTGGGTTCGATGAGTTTTAAGTTTGAGTCTTCTTACGACGGGCTGATTTCCCGCGCAGACCTTAAGAAGCTGTTCTGGCGTTCGATTCCCTATGAGCATTCGTGGAACTACGAGCGTATGGGCCATATCGGTTTTATGTGGGCCCTTATGCCGATCCTTCGCAAGCTGTATCCGCAGGATGCGGACTTTAAGGCCGCCCTTAAGCGCCATATGGAGCTCTATAACGTCACGCCGTACATCTCGACGCTCCCCATGTCCATCGCCGCTGCAATGGAGGAGGTCAACGCTACTGACGATAGCTTTGACACGAGCGCGATCTCTAATGTCAAGCTTGCTTTGATGGGACCGCTGTCCGGCGTGGGCGATGCCTTCTACTGGGGCACGCTGCGAATTTTGGCAACGGGTGTCGGCACGTCGCTGGCGCTGCAGGGCTCCATTCTTGGCCCGATTTTGTTCCTGCTCGTGTTCAACGTCCCTCACTACATCATCCGTTACCTGCTGACGTTTGTGGGATATCGCTTTGGCTCGGACATGATCAGCAAGGTCCAGGAATCGGGCATTATGGACACGATCGTCAAGATGGCCTCTATCATGGGCGCCATGGTGATCGGTGCTATGACCATGGAGATGGTCACCGTGGACATTCCGCTCATGGTCGGCGCGGGCGATGGTGCTCAGACGCTGGCCGAGCTGCTCAACGGAATCTTCCCGGGCTTTGTCACGATGGGGCTGTTTGGAATCGTCTATCTCATGCTCAAGAAGAAGATGAATCCGTTGCTTATCATGCTCGTGATCCTGCTCGTGAGTATCGCCGGCGCGTTCTTTGGAGTGCTTGGTGTCCAGTAGAGTATCCGTCATAATGAGAACAATGTAAGAGGGGGCGTCGCGCACACTGTGCTGCGGCGCCCTTTTGCCGAAAGGTGGACAAGATGGAGTATCCGCAGCTTGCCGTCATGAATATCAGCCATCGTTATTTTGACCTTGAGGAATTCTTTTCTTCGGCAGCGGCCTCGGGCTACACGTGTTGCGAGCTTTGGACCGGGGCGATGCATCTGTATGTCGATTGCCATGGATACGATTCGCTCGAGCAGGTGCGGGAGCTGTCGCAGCGGTATGGGGTTCGGATTGTGGGGCTTTGTCCCGAACAGAACAACCCCAAGCCGTGGAATATCGCGGCGCGCGGGAATGAGGCGCGTGCCCGCACGCTCGCGTACTTTAAGAACGTTGTGGATATCGCGGCGGAACTTGGAGCCGAGCAGGTCATGGTCTCGAGCGGTTGGGCATTTTTGAACGAACCGATCGAGGACGCGTGGGGTCGCAGCGCCTCGATGTTGCGTGCGATTGCCGAGCATGCGGGAGAGCGCGGCGTGCGACTGGTGCTCGAGGCCCTACAGCCGTTTGAGTCGATGATCGTGAACTCGGCGGCCGACACGAAGCGCATGATTGAGGCGGTTGATCATCCGGCACTTAAGGCGTGTCTGGATTTTGGCGCTATGGCGGTGGCTGGGGATACCATCGACGATTATTTCGATCTGCTTGGCGATGATGTCGCCCACGTGCATTTTGTCGATGTTGCGGCAGACGGCACGACGCATCTTGCCTGGGGTGACGGCGACCGCGATATGCGCGCCGACCTGGATAGGCTGGTGGCGCGCGGCTATCGCGGAGTTGTTTCGGCCGAGACGTATGACTGGCGCTATTTCGCCAATCCTGCGGCGGCCGACGCTCAGGTTATGGCGGAGTACCGACGCGCGATTGGCGCCTAGGTGGGGTTGGGTTGCGGCAACCTACCCTATGTTTCCAAATGAATACGGTGTGAGCGGCTGCGACGGATTTTCCCCGCAAGCACTCTAGTATGCTAAAGTACCCAGAAGACCGGCGGAGCTATGCCGGTCTTCTGTTCTATACGAAACACAGCATGAGGAGGCTCACCAGATGACGGCCACACCGTGGGGATTCCGGGACATATTGCCCGAGGAGGCTCAGGCGCGCGAGGAGATTGCGCTGACGGTGAAGGGCTGCTTTAGGGAGCATCATTACCTGCCGGTCGAGACGCCGCTGCTCGAGGACAAGGGCTCGCTCGAGGAGGGCGGCCGCATTGCGGACACGCCGTTTAAGCTCTTTGATGACGACGGTCGCCTGCTGGTGGTCCGTCCCGACAATACGCTGCCGATCGTTCGTCTGGTTTCGACTCGCATGCGCGCGGCCGATCTGCCGCTGCGCCTGCGCTATGAGGCGCCGGTGGTTCGCGAGTGTCAGCGCAATGCCGGCGGCTCGCGTCAGTTTACGCAACTGGGTTTTGAGCTCATCGGTGCGGGCGATACCGTGGGCGATGTTGAGATTGTCTCGCTCGTTGCCGAGGCCGTACGCGAGCTGGCACTTCCCGATGTGCGCATTATCGCAGGTAGCGTGCGTCCGTTTAAGGAGTTGCTTGCGGCCTGTGAGGACCGCGAACTGGCTGCCGAGGCGTTGCGTTGCGTGCACGCCAACGACTTTGTGGGCCTCGATGCCCGTGTGGCGGCAAGCGCCGAGCCCGAGGCCGTCAAGGCTGCCATTAGCGAGCTGCCGCGCCTGCACGGTGGTGCCGAGGTGCTCGACCGCGTCGATGCGCTGCTGGCGGCGGCAGGCATTGTCGCGCCGCTCACGCGCGAGCTGCGCGCCCTGGTTGAGGGTCTGGCTCCCGAGGACGCCCAGGTGCTGTCCTTCGACTTCTCCATCATGAACTCGTTTGATTACTACACGGGTCTGGTCTTTAAGGCCTATGCCGGCGGCCTGCCCGATCCGGTGGGTTCGGGCGGACGCTACGACTCCATCTTTACCGGTGCATTTGGCGACGGCATTGAGGTGCCGGCGGCGGGCTTTGCCTTTTCGCTTGAGCGTCTGGAGGCCGCGCACACCTCGGCCGAGGACGCTGCCTCCGATGGCGATCACGCCGCGGGCCGTGGCACCGAGGGTCCGTTGCGCATTGCCGTGCCCAAGGGCTCGCTCAAGGCCGACACGCTCGACGTGCTTGAGGCCGCGGGCTTGGATGTCTCTGAGCTGCGTGATCCCGGTCGTCATCTCATCGTGCGCGGTCGCGACACACGCGCCGGTGAGGGTGCGGTCAGCGATATCGAGTTTGTCATCGTGCGTCCCAGCGACGCGCCCGCTTTTGTGGGCTGTGGCGGTGCCGACTGCGGCATCTGCGGTTGGGACTCGCTTATCGAGGCAGACCTCAACCTGCTGCAGCTGGTCGACCTGGGCTACGGCCTGTGCACGTTTATCGAGGCGGAGCCCGCGTGGCGCGCCGGCCAGGCCGAGCGCAACTATGCCCGCCGTGGGTCGCTTCGCGTGGCCACCAAGTATCCGCGCATCGCGAGTGCCTGGTATGCCGAGCGCGGCGTGAACGCCGACATCGTTTCGCTGCACGGCAACATCGAGCTGGGCCCCATCGTCGGCATGACCGATCGCATCGTGGATATTACCGCCACGGGCGCCACGCTGCGCGATAACGACCTGGTCATTACCGGCCGCATCATGGACTGCACGGCCCGCTTCTTTGTCAATCCGGGTGCCGCACGTCTGGATCCGCGCGTACGCAATCTGGCAGATCGCTTGGCGGCAGCCGTGAAGGACAAGCATTTTGAGCCCGTTGCGGGCTCGGCACAATAGCGCGAGCACGCACGGGCGCCCCAACGTCCGGGCTGCGGGCCGACTGACGCCGCCGCCTGGTCTCTCGTTTTTTGAACAAGACCTCGACCGATAGGGGATACCGATATGAAGACCATCAAGCTTGCTCCCGGTGAGCGCCTCGTTACCAACCAGCTCAACCGTAAGGGCGTGCTGCCGCAAAACATCGTCGACGCCGCCCGCGATATCGTGGCAAACGTGCGTGCCAACGGCGATGCCGCGGTGCGCGATTACTGCCAGCGTTTTGACGGTGTTGAGTTGCAGAGCTTCCGTCTGCCGCAGGAGCAGATCGATGCCGCGCTCGAAGGCCTCGATCCCGCCTTTGTCGCGGCGCTCGAAAAGGCTGCACGCCAGATTCGCGAGTTCCACCAGCGCGAGGTCGAACAGAGCTGGTTTACTACGCGCCCGGACGGCACGATGCTCGGCGTTAAGGTGACCCCGCTCGCGGCGGCCGGCATCTATGTGCCGGGCGGTCGCGCGCAGTATCCCTCCACCGTGCTTATGAACGCCATTCCCGCCAAGGTGGCCGGCGTCAAACGCGTGGTCATGGTGACCCCGCCGCAAAAGGACGGCCTGATCAGCCCCTACACGCTCGCCGCGGCAAAGCTCGGCGGCGTGGACGAGATCTATATGGTGGGCGGCGCCCAGGCCGTGGCCGCACTGGCGTACGGTACCGAGACCATTCCGCGCGTCGACAAAATCACCGGACCGGGTAACGCCTTTGTTGCCGCGGCCAAGCAGATCGTCTCGGGTGACGTGGGTATCGATATGGTCGCCGGTCCCTCCGAGGTCTGCGTGCTGGCCGACGCCACGGCCAAGCCTATGGTGGTCGCGGCAGACCTGATGGCCCAGGCCGAGCACGATCCGCTGGCAGCCTGCTATCTGGTGACTTGCGACGAGCAGTTTGCGCGCGAGGTCGAGGCTGGCATCGACATCCTGGTGGCGCAGTCGCCGCGTGCCGAGATCACGCGCGCTTCGCTCGACAACGAAGGCACCATCGTGGTGGCCGCCGATATGGCTGCCGCCGTCGAGGCCGTGAACACCGTGGTGCCCGAACACCTGGAGCTGCACTGCAAGGATGCGATGGGCCTGCTTGGCGGCATTCGCAACGCCGGCGCCATCTTTGTGGGCGCTTGGAGCTCCGAGCCGCTTGGCGATTATGTTGCTGGCCCCAACCACACGCTGCCGACCGGCGGCACGGCCATGTTCTCCAACCCGCTTTCGGTCGAAGAGTTCGTTAAGCGCTCGAGCGTCATTTGCTATACGCCCGAGGGTCTGCTCTCCGACGCTCCCGCTACGCAGCGCCTGGCCGAGGCCGAGGGCCTGTGGGCACACGCGCTCTCTGCCGCTCTGCGTCGCCGTGTGCTGGAGCAGGGCGAGGATGCCGTGAGTGCCGAGTCTCTGGCCGCGGCCGACCTGACCAAGGTCGCCTGGCCGGGTGACGCCGTGGCGACGGTTGCTGAGGGCGTGGACCTGGCGGCGGCTGCGGGCGGTGCCGCTGGCGCGACCGGCGAGGAGGTCTAACATGGCCGAACTCACGCCGCGCATGAAGGAGCTCGTCCAGCCCTACTTGACCGGCATCGAGCCCTACGATCCCAACTTTACGCCCACGCGCATCAATCTTTCGGCCAACGAGAACACCTATCCCGTGCCGGCCGGCGTGCGCGAGGCGATTGACGCGGCGCTCGCCGCTACGCCGCTCAACCGCTATCCCGATCCCATGTCGAACGACCTGCGCGACGAACTGGCTGCTTGGCATGGCGTGACGCGCGAGAACATCTGCGTGGGAAACGGCGGCGACGAGCTGCTCTATAACTACCTGTTGGCGTTTGGCGGCGCGGGGCGGACCCTGCTCAACTGCCCGCCGTGCTTTAGCGAGTATGCGTTCTTTGCATCGCTCTGTCAGACCGAGGTGCGCGACGTGTGGCGCGACCCGGCGACCTTTGAGCTCGACCAAGCGGCTGTGCTCGCAGCGGCGCCCGAGTGCAATCTGGCGATCGTGACCTCGCCCAATAACCCCACGGGCGATGTGACGCCGCTCGACTTTGTCGCGGCCCTGTGCGATGCGTGCCCCGGCATGGTCATGGTCGACGAGGCCTACGTTGAGTTTGCCGACGATTCGTTTGGCGCGGCTACTACGGCGCAGGGGCTTATCGCCGAGCATCCCAACCTGGTGATTCTGCATACGCTGTCCAAGGCGTTTGGCGCCGCCGGCACGCGTCTGGGCTATGTGATCGCGGCGCCCGAGGCCATCGATGTGTTTGCGGCAATTCGCCAGATCTACTCGGTTAACGTGCTGAGCCAGGCCGCCGTGCTTGCCTGCGTGCGTGCCCGCGATGCGTACGCACCCGTGGTAGCACAGGTTGCATCCGAGCGCGAGCGCGAACTGTGTGCCCTGCACGCAATGGCTGCCGAGGGTCTGCCCGTGGAGGCGTGGCCGAGCGCGGCGAACTTTGTGCTCGTGCGCACGCCGCATGCCACGCGCGTGCGCGAGCGCCTGCGCGACGAGTATTCACTTTTGGTGCGCGACTTTAGCTACGCGCCGGGGCTCGCGGACTGCCTGCGCATTACCGTGGGCACCCCGCAGGAAAACAACGAGGTGCTGGCCGCGTTTGCCGCGCTGGTGAAGGAGGAGATGTAGATGGACCGCTATGCCGAGGTAACCCGCAAGACGGGCGAGACCGACATTGTCGTAAAGCTCGACCTGGACGGAAGCGGCGTGTGCGATATCTCGACCGGCGTGCCGTTTTTCGACCACATGCTCAACGCTTTTGGCCGCCATGGTCTGTTCGATCTGACGGTGCACGCGGTGGGCGACGTGGAGGTCGATGCGCATCACACCGTCGAGGACACGGGTATTGTGCTGGGCGAGGCGTTTTGCCAGGCGCTGGGCGACAAGGCGGGCATTACGCGCTTTGCCGACGCGGCGATCGCCATGGACGAGACGCTTGTGATGGCTGCCGTTGATATTTCGGGCCGTGGGCAGGCCTACTGCGAGCTGCCCGTACCGACTGAGCGCGTGGGTAGCTTCGATACCGAGCTGGCCGTTGAGTTCTTCTACGCCTTTGCGCGCGACGCCAAGCTCACGCTCCACGTGCGCGAGCTGGCGGGCGGCAACTCGCATCACATTATCGAGGCCGCCTTTAAAGCCGTGGGCCGCACGATGCGCCACGCCTGCGAGCTCGATCCCCGCGTGCAGGGCATCCCCAGCACCAAGGGTTCACTGTAACCTGCCAAAAAGGGACAGGTTTTGAATGGGGAAAAGGAGGGTCGCGTGGGCGAACCGAAGATCGTGGTGATCGACTACCACAAGGGCAACTTGTCGAGCGTCGTGCGCGGGCTTGCGCGCGCCGGTGCCGCCGCCTGCACGTCGGACGATCCGGAGCAGATCCGCAATGCCGACGGCCTGGTCATCCCGGGCGTGGGCGCGTTCTATGACGCGATCGCCTTTATGCGCCAGAGCGGCGAGGCGGACGCGGCGCTCGATGCCGTCGCCGCCGGAACTCCGCTGCTCGGTATCTGCCTGGGCCTTCAGCTATTTTTTGAGCGCGGCAACGAGGGCGTGCCTGCGGACGAGGGCGCGGTTGCCGATGGCAACACCCCCGAGCAGGCTGGCGGTCCCTGGGTCGATGGCCTGGGTATTATGCGTGGCTCGTGCACGCGCTTGAAATCGAGTCGCCTGAAGGTGCCGCACGTGGGCTGGGACCAGGTGCACATGACGCCCGCCGGTGCGGCCGATCCGCTGCTTGCCGGTTTTGCCGAGGGTGCCAACATGTATTTCACCCACAGCTACGCGGTGGCCGACGACGCCGATGCCGCCGACGTGCTGGCGCGCACGCACTATACGCGGAGCTTCCCGTGCATCGTGCGCCATGGCAACGTGTGGGGCTGCCAGTTCCATCCCGAGAAATCCTCCGCGCTGGGGCAGCACATCCTTAAGAACTTCGTCAACATCGTCGAGGAGGCCGGCTGATGATCCTGTTTCCCGCAATCGATTTGATCGGCGGCAAGGTCGTGCGCCTGGAGCGCGGCGATCGGAGCCGCTGCAAGGTATATTCCGACGATCCCGTGGCAGTTGCCCGCTCGTTTGCCGAGCAGGGTGCGAGCTGGGTGCACGTCGTCGACCTGTCCGCGGCCTTTGGTGAGGACGAGGACGTGTGCGCTGCCAACTCGGCAGCGATTAAGGCCATCTGCGGCGTCGACGGTCTGTCCGTGGACGTGGGCGGCGGCGTCCGCTCGCTCGCGCGCATCGACGAGTTGGCCGGCTACGGTGCGCGCCGCATCGCACTAGGCACGGTGCTCGTGACCGAGCCGGGTTTTGCCGAGGTGGCGGCCCAAGGCTTTGGCGAGCTGCTCGTGGCCGACATCGCCGCTCGCGACGGCCAGGTCAAGGTGAACGGCTGGCGCGACGGCGCGGGCGTGGCACTCGACGATGCCGTGGCACAGCTCACCGAGCTGGGCTTTAAGCATCTGGTGTATACCGACATCGCGCGCGATGGCATGCAGACGGGCATCGATGTGGCGGCGTATCGCCATGTTGCCAAGGTCGCGGGCTTTCCTGTCGTGGCTTCGGGTGGCATCTCGACGCTCGACGACATCCGTGCGCTGGCCGCAGTGGGTGAGGGCGCGATTGAAGGTGCTATTACCGGTCGCGCGCTCTACGAGGGCAACTTTACGCTGGTACAGGCGCTGGCCGCCGCCCGAGGGGAGGAGTAGCCCATGCTTACCAAACGTGTGATTCCCTGCCTGGACGTCAAGGACGGCCGTGTGGTCAAGGGCGTCAACTTTGTGAGCTTGCGCGATGCGGGCGATCCGGTGGAGCTGGCGCGCGCCTACGACCGCGAAGGTGCGGACGAGGTCGTATTTTTGGACATTACCGCGACGAGTGACAACCGTGCGACGACCATCGAGATGGCGGCGCATGCGGCCGAGGAGCTGGCCATTCCCTATACCGTGGGCGGCGGATTTCGTGACCTGGCGGGCATGCGCACCATGGTTGCCGCCGGTGCCGACAAGGTGTCGCTCAACTCGGCGGCCGTGCGCGACCCGTCGCTGATTGGCCAGGCTGCCGCGGCGTTTGGTAGCCAGGCCGTGGTCGTGGCGATCGATGCCAAGCGCGTCGGCTTGCCTGGCGCATCCGGTGCCGACAAGTGGGAGGTCTTCACGGCGGGCGGCCGCAACGCTACGGGCATCGACGCGGTGGCGTGGGCCGAGGAGGCGGCTCGTCGCGGCGCCGGCGAGATCCTGCTCACCAGCATGGACCGCGACGGCACCAAGGCCGGATTTGACCTGGCGCTCACCCGCGCCGTGGCCCGCGCGGTGCCAATCCCCGTCATCGCGAGCGGCGGCGTGGGTACGCTCGAGCATTTTGCCGAGGGCGTGATCGAGGGCGAGGCAGACGCCGTGCTGGCAGCCAGCGTCTTTCACTTTGGAACCTTCAGCATTCGCCAGGTGAAGGAGTATATGGCGTCGCAGGGCATCCCTGTGAGGCTGGACTTTTAGCGCTGCGGCTTGCCCAGGCACCCGACCTTCCGGCTCCAACCCTCCTCGCGTACTTAAGTACGCATCGTCGGGCTTGTCGCTCGGAATCTCGGGCACCTGGACAACCCTCGCCGACCTGTGGGGTTTCGTTTATGACTTGGGAGAAATGATGACTGAGGTAGTAGAAGCGGCGGATCTTACGTACGACGCCCGCGGGTTGATTCCTTGTGTGGTTCAGCAGTATGACACCGGCGAGGTGCTTATGGTTGCTTGGATGAACGAGGAGTCAGTGGGGCTGACGCTCAAGACCGGTACCACGTGGTTTTGGAGCCGCAGCCGCCAGGAGCTCTGGAACAAGGGCGCGACGAGCGGCAACATGCAGGAGGTCAAGGAGTTCTGGGCCGACTGCGATAGCGATACGCTGCTGGTCAAGGTCGACTCGCCGGGTCCGGCCTGCCATACCGGCAACCGTACCTGCTTCTTTAAGAAACTCGCGTAGGGCGGGCGCTCGACTAGGCGCTTGGCCAACCAGAAAGGATTGAACCATGGGTGTGCGTACCGCAAACGTTCAGGATGGAAATATCGGAGAGACGCTGACAGGTCTGGCCGAGGTGATTCACGGTCGTCGTGATGCATCGCCGCAGGAAAGCTATACCGCGCGTCTGCTGACCGACGTCGAGGATGAGCTGCTCAAGAAGCTTGCCGAGGAGTCGAGCGAGGTGATCATGGCCTGCAAGGATAACGATCACGATCACATCCGCTACGAGGCCGGCGACCTGATCTACCACCTGCTCGTAACCCTTGAGCGCTACGGTATCACCCTCGACGAGCTTGCCGGCGAACTCAACGCCCGCCGTCACTAGTCATTGGGGACGTTCTTAAACGACTAGTCGTTTGGGACAGTCTTTGTTGGTGTAACGGGGTCATGGAAGTTGCGGTGAAATAGGGACTGTTTAAGCGCTTCATCAGGCAAAACAATCCCTATTCCACCGCAACTTATGAAGGGATGGCTAGTCGAGGGGTGTGGGTTCCCATTCGCCGGTGGGGTGGGGGATGTCGAAGGTTCGATAACCGCAGTCGTAGGCGTGCGCCTGGGCTTCACGGATGTTCCAGCAGATGTCGCAGACGCGGTGTGCGTCCGAGCCAAAAGTGATCGGCACCTCGGCGTGGGCAAAGCAACGCAGCAATCCGGTCGCGGGATAGTAGTCGTCGAGGCCCTTGCGTGGTGCGGCGGTCGAGACCTCAACGCGGCGACCCGTATCGTGCGCGCACTCGGCCATCTGCTGCCAAAACGGTGCGGGGTCAAAGTCGGGCGCAAAGCCTTCCTTCGAAAAGCGCATGACCAGGTCAGGGTGAGCCATCACATCAAAGCTGAGCGAGCTTTCGCAGGCGCGGCACCAGTCATCGACATAGCGCTCCCACACGCCGCGCACGCCCAGGTTTTCCCAAACGTGCAGGTCGGTGTCGTCATCGATCCAACCGCAAAGGGAATCGGGCGTATCGGGGCGAGCGACGTTTTCCGTTCCCGCCGTACCCGCGGCACCGGCCATGATATCGCCCGGGTTGCCAATCCAATGCACACTGCCCAAGCGCACTATGGCACCCGCGGACCAGCGCTCAACCAAAGGCTCGCAGCCCTCGTACCAATCGCATTCAAAGCCATAGATAAAGCTGAGCTCCGGCGCAATCTGCGCGGCAAGCTTGCGAGCATCCTCAAAAGCCAGACGATGTGCCGGCAGGTCGCCCTCAGTAACCTGCACTTCGCAGTTGGCATCCATGCTGGCGGGCAGGGTGAGATGGTCGGTCGAGACCATGGCCCGACAGCCAGCGGCCGCGGCAGCGCGGACGTTTTCCTCAAACGAGGCGTGGCCGTCCGAAAACGAGGTGTGGGTATGGCAATCGACCAGCGGGCAAGCAGACATGGCGGCTCCTTTGCGTCAAGCGAATCCGCTTCATTGTAATGGCGCAGCTCTCAACACGCCGGGCACGCGGGGGGTCGAAATCGATTGGAAAGGCTGCGCGGTGCGCGGTGCGGCCTCGCTTGTGCTCTCAAAACATGTACATCAGCCTCCAAAAGCTGCAAAAAATGACATGTTTGGAGGCTGACGTACACGTTTGAATGGAGCGGGCCGGCGTTGGACCGCGCCAGCACTTGCGCCCAGCAAAAGTCGCACCTATCCCATGACGCCGCCCCTGCGCCGCCCGCGATGTGCTAGCGTTTGGATGAACAAAACGAGCCCGTGCGGAAAGGAGCCGGACCGTATGCCATGCGATAGCAAATCTCCGCTGTCCCGCGAGACCGATGCGCCCGAAACCATCGTCAAGCTGGAGTGTGACATCGACGATGCGTCGCCCGAGGTACTCGCCTATGCCGCCGACCGCCTGCGCGAGGCAGGTGCGCGCGAGGTGCACTGGCTGCCCCTTTACTGCAAGAAGGGCCGCCCCGGCTGGCAGCTGCAGGTAATCTGCGCCTGCGAGGACATTGACCGTCTGCAGACGATCATCTTTTTGGAAACCACGACCAACGGCATTCGCCGCCAGGTTATGGAGCGCGTCTGTCTGCCGCGTCGTTTTGAGCAGGTGGCGACGCCATGGGGCGAGGTGTCCGTCAAGGTGGCCACTCTGCCCGACGGCAGCGAGCGCGCGGCTCCCGAGTACGAGGACTGCGCCCGTCTCGCCCGCGAGCGCAACGTGCCGCTCCAGCGCGTGATGCAGGCGGCGCAAGCCGCGGCACTGCGATTTGAGTAACGCGGCTGGTGGCGACATCCTGCGCCCAGCCATATCAACCCCATTCGAAAGGATCTCCCCATGAAATACCTCATCGCCTCCGACATCCACGGCTCGGCATATTGGGCCGAGCGCCTGGTTGCCGCCATCGAGTCCGAGCAGCCCGACCGCATCGTGCTGCTGGGCGACCTGCTCTATCACGGTCCGCGCAACGACCTGCCGCGCGATTACGCCCCCAAGCGCGTGATCCCGCTGCTCAACGCCCTGGCCGACCGCATCATCGCGGTACGCGGCAACTGCGATGCCGAGGTCGACCAGATGGTCCTCGACTTTCCCGTCATGGCCGACTACGCCACGCTGTTCGACGAGACCGGCCGCGAGCTGTTCCTGACGCACGGCCATGTCTTTGGCGCCGGCATGCACAACAGCGTCGACCACGCGCCCGCGTTGCCCGAGGGCTCCGCGCTCGTCTACGGCCATACGCACATCAAGGTCAACGAGGAAAGCGCCGCGTACCCGGGCCTGTGGCTCTTCAACCCCGGCAGCGTGAGCATTCCCAAGGACGGTACGCACAGCTACGGCATCTACGAGGGCGGCGCGTTCCGCCACGTGGTCATGGAGGAGGAGTAGCCATGGCGCAGCATATGGCTCAGCAAAATGCCGAGGGTTCGCGTGACCTGTCGACGTTGGTCGATGCGTCGGCCGAGCTGCAGCATCTGGTGCAGACTATCTGGCGCCTGCGTCAGCCCGACGGCTGCCCGTGGGACCGCGAACAGACGCACCGCAGCATTGGCAAGAACATGATCGAGGAGGCCTACGAGGCGCTCGACTGCATCGAGGCGGACGACGCGGTTCACCTGCGCGAGGAGCTGGGTGACGTGCTCATGCAGGTCGTGCTGCATGCGCAGATTGCTGCTGACGCCGGCGAGTTTACGCTGGCCGACGTGGCGCGTGATATCGATGCCAAGCTCATCCGCCGTCATCCGCACGTGTTTGGCGATGTAGATGCCGACAGTTCCGACGAGGTACTCAAGATTTGGGACGAGGTTAAGCTTGCCGAGAAAGCCGCCAAGGACAAGGCCGTGGCGGCTGGCGAGGCTGCGCCCGAGGGCCTGCTCGACGGCGTGCCCACGCATCTACCGGCGCTGATGCAGGCTCAGAAGGTGTCGCGCAAGGCGGCTGCCGTGGGCTTTGAGTGGGAGACGGTCCAGGACGTGTGGGACGAGGTTGCCGAGGAGCGTGCCGAGTTTGAGGCCGAGGCCCCCGGAACGCCCGAGCGCGAAATGGAGTTTGGCGATCTGCTCTTTGCTCTAGTCAACGTGGCACGCAAAGAGGGTATCGACGCCGAGAGCGCCCTGCGCGCGAGCACGGCCAAGTTTCGCCGTCGCTGGGCTGCGATGGAGCGGATGGCGGCCGATGCCCACGTGGATCTGGCCGAGCTCTCGACCCACGGCCTCAACGACCTGTGGGATGCCGCAAAGGCGGAGGAGTAAGACTGCGGGAACGACGGGCTGACACGCCTCATCGTTCCCGCTAAATTTTTCGAAAATCAAGTGTATCTCTTGGCTAACTTAGGGCATAATGCAAAAAGTGCGACATGGCTAACTTACGGAGGCGCACCGACGGTGCACGATCAGCCGGTCGCTTGCATCCACTACGTTTCCAAGTGAGAGGGAGACAACATGAGCGATATTTTGGACGTCTACGGTCGCGAGGTGCTCGACAGCCGCGGCAATCCCACCGTCGAGGTCGAGGTCGTGCTCGAGGACGGCAGTTTTGGCCGCGCAATGGTGCCTTCGGGTGCTTCGACCGGCGCCTTTGAGGCCTGCGAGCTGCGCGATGGCGACAAGGGCCGCTACCTGGGCAAGGGCGTTTTGCAGGCCGTCGAGCACGTCAACAACGAGTGCGCTAACGCCGTCGTGGGCCTCGATGCCTTCGACCAGCGCGCCGTCGATGCCGCGCTGATTGCCGCGGACGGTACCCCCAACAAGACCAAGCTCGGTGCCAACGCCATCCTGGGCGTGTCGCTGGCCGTCGCCCGCGCCGCTGCCGAGTCGTCGGGCCTGTCGCTGTACCAGTACCTGGGCGGCGTCAACGCTCATCTGCTGCCCACACCTATGATGAACATCCTCAACGGCGGCGTGCATGCCGACAATAACGTCGACTTCCAGGAGTTCATGATCATGCCGGTGGGCGCCCCGAGCTTTGCCGAGGGCCTGCGCTGGTGCGCCGAGGTCTACCACACCCTCAAGGGCGTGCTGCACGAGGCCGGCCTGGGCGGCGGCGTGGGCGACGAGGGCGGCTTTGCCCCCAACCTCAAGACCAATGCCGAGCCGTTCGAGTACATCACCAAGGCCGTCGAGAAGGCTGGCTTTAAGCCCGGCGTCGACTTCATGTACGCCATGGACCCGGCCTCGACCGAGTTCTACAACGCCGAGACCGGCATGTACGAGCTCAAGGGCGAGGGCGTTGAGTATACGAGCGCTCAGATGGTCGATTACTGGGAGAAGCTCGTCGACACCTATCCCATCATCTCCATCGAGGACGGCATGGCCGAGGAGGACTGGGACGGCTGGGTTGAGCTCACCCGTCGCATTGGCAACAAGGTGCAGCTGGTGGGCGACGACCTGTTCGTCACCAACACCGAGCGCCTCAAGAAGGGCATTGAGCTGGGCGCCGCCAACGCGATCCTGGTCAAGGTCAACCAGATCGGCACGCTCACCGAGTCGCTCGAGGCCATCGAGACCGCCAAGGAGGCCGGCTACGCCTGCATCGTGAGCCACCGTTCCGGCGAGACCGAGGACTCCACGATCGCCGACCTGGTCGTGGGCGTCAACGCCGGCCAGATCAAGTCGGGCGCCCCGTGCCGCAGCGACCGTATCGCCAAGTACAACCAGCTCATCCGCATCGAGGACGAGCTCGAGGGCAGCGCGCGCTACGCCGGCAAGGCCGCGTTCTACAACATTCGCTAAACAAGTGGTGCGCGCGGGGAGCGGGGTTGACTCGGCTCCGTTCCACTTCTGATGGCCGCCATTGGGCGCTGGGCCATATGGCTCAGCGCCTTTTTTATGTCGAGCAAAGGCTGTCGAAGGTGGTGCGCGCGCTCGTGCTATAACTAGAATACTTAGCGCAAACAAACCTCAACCGCACAAGGCGCACATGGATCAGATTTACGACAACAGGTACTATTCCGCCGGTTCGCGTGAGCCGTCGCCTAGCCGTGCGCGCACGGTGCAGCTCGGTGGGTCCGCCTACGCCGGTGCCGACCGCTCCGCGCAGCGCCTGACAAGTACCTCGCGCCCCAATGCTCAATCGAATACTTCGGCAGATGGATCGGTGCGCCCGGCACGTTCGTCGCACGCATCGCGTCCCTCGACTCAGGCACACGACAAATCGAGCAGGCCCTCGAACCGTTTTTCGGGCTCGGACTTTATGCACTACGCCAACGACAACGCGGTGGTCAAGGCGATCTACGACTTTACCCACGGTCCTCAGCGAGGGCTATTCATCGGCATCGTCGTTGCCCTGGTGCTCGTGAGCCTGTATTTCCCCGTGCGCGACCTGTACGTGGCAAAGCGTTCGAGCGATATCTTGGCCAAGCAGGTCGAGATTCGCCAGCAATACAATGATGGGCTGCAAAAAAGCGTCGACAAGCTGCTCTCGGAGGAGGGTATCAAGGACGCGGCATCCGAGGACCTGGGCCTGGTGATGCCCGGCGAGAAGAGGATTGAAGTGCAGGGCCTGGACGGCGATTCGGATGCCTCGTCGAGCCAGAAGTCGTCGAACGCCAAGAAGGCCAGCGAAGTTGCCAAGGAGATCGAAGAAGTCGGCAAGGACGCGCCGTGGTACATCCAGGCGCTCGACATGCTGTTTGGGTTTAACGGCGTCGAGGGCCAGACGGTCGTGTCCAACGGCAAATAGCGCCCGGAGGGGAGCCCGCAATGGCAGATTGCAAACGATATAAGGTGGCCGCGATCGACCTGGGAACGGTGTCGTCGCGACTGGTGTTGGCGCAGGTCGAGGCCGGGGCGATCGTGGAATCGTCCAAGCATACCGAGATTACCGACCTGGGCGAGGGCGTGGACGCGACGGGTCGCTTTTGCGAGGCAGCGGTCGAGCGCGTGCTCGCTGCGTGCCGCATGTTTGTGGACGAAGCCCGTACCTTTGGGGCCGCGTGCGTCTGCACCACCTGCACGAGTGCCGCGCGCGATGCGTCCAATGCCGCGCTGCTGCTGGACGGTCTGCGCGATCTGGGGCTCGAACCGCAGGTGATTCCGGGCGAGGTCGAGGCGCGCCTGACGTTTTTTGGCGTGGCACACGACTTTGCTGGCGAGCGCATCATCGTCGCCGATTCGGGCGGTGGCTCCACGGAGCTCGCGACGGGCGTCTATGCGCCTGAGCGCGGGGTCTTTGCGCTGGAGGGAACGCGTTCGCTGGACATTGGTTGCCGTCGTGTGACGGAGCGTTTCTTCTCGGCGTTGCCGCCTTCGGACGGCGAGCTTGCTGCCGCTGCCGACTGGGCGGGCGAGCAGTTCGAGGCTTACTTTGAGAGCCTGCCGAGCAATTTTGAGCGTGCAGAGCGCCTGGTCGCGGTGGGCGGTACCGTCACCACGCTCGTGGCGCTGGTCCACGAGCTGGAGCCGTACGACTCGAGCTTTGTGCACCTGCGCGAGCTTTCGATGGAGCAGATTTCTGCCGCTATCGAGCGCATGTCCACGCTGGACGTGGAGAGCATTGCCGCGTTGCCAGGCGTGCAACCCAAGCGCGCGGGCGTGATCCTGGCGGGTGCCGTGGTGATTCGCGAGCTCATGCGAGCCGGCGGTTACAAGACGCTTACCGTAAGCGAGAACAGCCTACTCGCCGGCATGGCCGCCACCATCAACGAGGTTCTCGACGGCGTGACTCCCACCATCGCCTGGACCCCCACCCTCAGCACCCTCTAAATAAGTTGCGGTGAAATACGGACTAAAATCGCCCTTTCGGGCACCAAACAGTCCCTATTCCACCGCAACTCAACAGCCGGCACCTGGGGACGTTCCTTTTCTGCCAGCACCTGGGGACAGCCCTTGCGGGGCGTCCCCACAGCGCCTATGCCAGCTTGTCGATCTGCCCAATCTCCCAAAGCGGAATATTGATGAGCATGCCCTCGTCTCTATATGCCGCCAGGGAGCTCCTCACGCAACGCTCGAGTTTGAATTTTTCGCAGGCTATTTTCAGACTCTTCGCTTTAAGGTTCTCTGCCGCCTTGACCTCAAGCGGAAGCACGGTTCCCGCATGGTCGATGGCAAAGTCGGTTTCGGCATTGCCAGAGGTAGAGGACCAATACGCGGGAGTTTTGTCCTGGAGCAAAAGCTCCTGCGCGACGTATTGTTCGGTCAGCGAACCTTTGAACTCGGTAAAAACAGCGGATCCGTTAAGAACGATGGCCGGAGAGAGACCGGAGAGCGCTCCGAGGATACCGGTGTCGATGCAGAACAGTTTGAAGCCCGAGAGGTCTTCGTAGCTCGAGAGCGGCGCCTTTAGAGCGGAAACACGTGGCACCTTATGAACGATTCCGTAGTCCGTGAGCCACTGGAGGCTTTCCTCGAAATCGCGTGCGCGCGCTCCGGGACGAAGGGCGCCATAGACAAACTTCTTGTTCTCCTTTGCAAGCTGGCCGGGAAGGGATTTCCAAACCAACCTCATGCGCTCGACGATGCGGGCGGGTGCATGTTTGCCAAAATCGGATTCGTAAGCCTCGATGATTTGCTGCTGAAGCCTTCGGGCTTCGATGAAGTCGCGTGTCTCGGCGAAAGCGGAGACAACTTCGGGCATGCCGCCGACAACAAGGTATTCCTTGAGCAAGTGCTCGAGCTTTTCGGTAACGTTTGCCAGAAGGTCCATGTCTGCGGCAAGGACGGCGTCGGCGAGCGGGCCGCCGTCGACGGCACGAACGAACTCAGCAAACCCCATGGGACGCATGGTGAGCTGGTCGATTTTACCGACGGGAAATGACTCGTTTTCGCGTCGGAGCGCGAGGCCCATATAGGAACCGGCTGCCACGATGTGGTATTCGGGTGCAAGTTCGTTGAAGTACTTGAGTGAGGTGATCCCGCGTGGTGCCTCTTGGATCTCGTCGAAGATGATGAGCGTGTCTTCCGGCGTTACGGTTTGGCCACGTAGGAGTTCTATCTGGGAGATGATGCGCTTGGGGTCGAGGTCCCCATCGAACAGCGAGCGTGTGCTCGGCTCGAGCATAAAGTCAAAACGAATGACGTTTCGATACTGCTGGCTTGCGAATTCGTTAAGAAGCCAAGTCTTTCCTGTCTGGCGGGCTCCCTTAAGCAAGAGAGGTTTGCGATTCGCCCTTGATTTCCAAGCGATAAGTTCACTCATAAGCTGTCGCTGCATATTGCCTCCCAACCCTCTCGGCTAGTATAAGGCCATTTAGGCGTTTCCATCGAAAAATGTGCGAGACAACCACGTTTTTCCATCGGAAAATGTGGGAGACAACCACGTTTTTCCATCGGAAAATGTGGGAACACCAACCTAAGTCGCGGTGGAATAGTTCCTAAATGGGCTGGTAAACTGCCAAAACAGGAACTATTCCACCGCAACTTAGAGCCCCGCCGGCGTGTAAAAGAAACGAGCCCGCATCCCTTGGGGACACGGGCTCGAAAGCTCCATATGGTAGGGGCGGTGGGACGTCCGCGCATTTGCTGCGCAAATACGCACCGGCTTCGGCCGCCTGTCGGCGCCCTCGCCGGCTCGCTTCGGACGCTGCGCGTCCGCTTAACGCTCGCCCCCTCGCGGGTTCGAGTCCCACCGGCATCTAAAAGAAGCGAGCCCGCATCCCTGAGGAACACGGGCTCGAAAGCTCCATATGGTAGGGGCGGTGGGACTCGAACCCACAATCCTTGCGGCGAGAGATTTTAAGTCTCCTGCGTATGCCAATTCCGCCACGCCCCCGTGAGACTAGAAGTCTAGCACAAGCCGTCCGTTACGCGTTGACGGCCATCGAGTGTTGGCCCGACTTCTCCAGGAACTCCTGGAACTTGGCTTCGTCGCCCTTGTTCTGGTACTGCAGGGCCAGCAGGTACTCCAAGCGGCAGCGCTTGACCGGGTCGTCGCCGACATCCTCGAGCATGCGCTCCAGCTCGGGAATGTCGTTGTGGCGCTTGAGGATCATCGTGTCGTACATCAGCTGACACTCGTGTGCAACCGCCTCTGCTTGACCTCCCTCAAAGCCCTTGATCTCGTGCAACAGCTCTTTGGACTTTTTGCGGTCCTCCTGGCCAACATAGTAGTTAAAGGCCTTAATCACCAGGTCAACGCGCTGCATCTTGGGGAGGTTGAGTCCCAACAGCAGGTCAAACATCTCGCTGGCGCGCTCGTGGTCCTCGCGCAGCAGATAGGAGTTCAGGCGCAGGTAGTCGCGGTTGTAGCGCGGGTACAGCATGCTGGTGAGTTTGCCGTCGAGCAAACGATCGAACTCATCCCACTGCTTGGCGGCCATCAATTGCTGCAGGCGTTTAAACGTGGTGCGTTTTTTGACGCTAAAGAACACCGACACGGCGATGCAGATGATAACGACGGCGGTCCAGAGGGTGCGGGAATCGGGCATATTAGGGTCCTTAGTCGCTCATAAAGCGAGCGGTATGACAACACGTACTAGATGTATTATACGCAGCGCGCAAGCAAACTGGCATAAAAGCTCATCGAGGCCGAGTGCCATCGCTCGCTGCGGTACACTTACCTAAAGTAAACCATGAAGGGAGACATTACCTATGAAGAAGATCGTTTTGGCTTGCGGTGCTGGCGCTGCTACTTCCACGCTCGTTGCCCAGAAGGTCGCTACCCTGCTCGACGCCAACGGTTATGCCGACAAGTACGAGATCGTGCAGTGCGCCATCTCCGAGGCCAAGGATTACTGCGACGAGGGCGCTGACCTGCTGATCGCCACCACTGTTGCCCCCGAGGGCCTCACCTGCCCGTACGTGAGTGGCGTGCCCTTCATGACCGGCATGAACCGCGTTGCCGCCGAGAAGGCCGTTCTCGACGTCATGGCTCAGTAGGCGCTGACTGCATGAGTGAGCAGAACGCCAACCCGGTAGAGCTCTTTGGTATGCGCGTTGCCCATGTGGGCATTAACGCCACCGACCCGGCAGACGCCCTGGAGATCGCGGAGCTGTTCTCGACGATGATGGGCCTGCCCGTCATCGAGACCCCGGTTTCGTACTTCAACGATTCGCTGGTCGAGATCATGAAGCAGAACGGTCGTGGCACCAAAGGCCACATCGGCTTTGCCGTCAACGACATCGATGCGGCCGAGAAGTGGTTTGCCGAGCGTGGGCTCGAGGTCAACGAGGAGTCTGTCTCTTATACACATCTGACGCTGCC
>URCU01000021.1:0-22131 GCA_900546425.1 uncultured Collinsella sp.
AGATTACTACGCGTCTCGTGGGCTCGGAGATGTGTATAAGAGACAGATGCGACACCACGCGGATCTCGTCATTAGTTATGCGCAGGCGCACAACGGACAGTATGCCGGCTGTGCTTGCCGTATCGAAAAGGGTGTTGTCGCCGTCGGGGCGCTCGCCCGAGACCAGCAACACGTAGGCGTCCTGGTTTCCTCTTCCGTCCGTATATTCCACCACGTCGAAGTCGTAATCGTATATGCCGTCGCGCTCCACGTCACCTTCGCCAAACCCAAGGGGAAAGTCCACGGGCGTGGGGGCGGACCACGTGCCGTTTGCCTTTGTGTGCACCACTAGGCGCGAGCGGCCATTGTCGCCGTAGCGCACCGAGGCGATACGGAACAGGCATTCTACGCCGGCAATCATTGCCAGCTTCATGTGGGCTTCGCTGAGCACGCCAGCAAACAGCACGTTGTCGCTCGAGGGCTTGATGCCGCCACGCTCGTCCTCCGATACACCAGCAGAATTGGCGTTGGGGTCCGCAGCGGCGTCCTTCGCCTGCCCGATATAGGTGTACTTATACATCGTCGCGGCGTTTTCGTCGTTCTCTATCAGTGCATGGACGAAATGCTCGATCTGTCCCGTGTCGTCGCTTTCTGCATCCGCCTCGAGCTCAATGCGCGTGACCGCTTGATCCCAATCGCGCACGACGGGCGCGACGTTTACGACAGCGGCCTTAACCTCGGCGCGTGCGAGCAGCTCGGCGTTGGTGACGATGGTGGCCGATGCGATAAATTGCGGCACGCCGCCCGCCTCGATGTTGCTGGGCGTGCCGAAGCGGGCATCCAACGTGTAAGGCGTATCTCCACCCAATGCGAGCTCAGAGCGCTGGAGCACATACTGGTTGCCATTGTTCACCGACATATTCCACGAATCGAGGAGCGTGGGCCACGACCCCGACCAAGCCTTGGTGGTCCACTTGAACATTACGAACTGGAGTATCACATCGACATCGACGTCTGCACCTACGCGCAGTCGCGGAAGCTGGTGTCCATCTGCCTTCTCGTACCCAATGAACAGCGTGAGGGATGCGGCGCCACGCACGGCAGACGAAGCGACGCCTGCAACGCCGGCGCCAAAGGTGACGGCAAGCCCGATCTGGATGGTGAACGAGCCCGAGGTGTTTGAATAGTCGAGCGAAATGTTTTTAAAAAACGCCGCGCCGCTGCCGTGCGTGTGGGCACCCACGGCGAGCGCCAGCTTCGCCAGCACCCAGGGGTTGACGTTTAGGAAAAACGGCACCGGTCCTAGGGTAAACTGCTCGGTCCAATTGAGGTCGGTTCTTACTTGGAAGAGTGCCTTAATATTGCCGTATGCGGGGTCGTTGTTGTTGCCCCAGGTTTTGCCCACCCAATCGTAGGCGAGCGAGCCGTACAGCTGTGTGGCGATATCCATCGTGAACAGCAGCGTGCAATGGTGACGAAGGAGCTTAGTGTTTCTTGGATCGGTGCCCGAGCCGGCACTCATACTTTTGTACTGATTCCACTTCCCCTCCATCTCGTCGAGGTAGCGGTTTGCCTGCTTGGCGCCCGACTCGCGCGGTGACTTCTTCCAGTATTCCGGATCAGGGTTGCCCGAATCGTTCATGTAGCTGGCTGGTTTGTATCCTCCGCCAAACAGCACGTATCCAGCAAACGAGAAATCGAAGAGGATCGGAAATGTGGGCATCCAGCACGTGAACTTATTGCCGCCGATGCCGGGAAACGCCGCCGGGAAATCAAACGGAGCGATCTCTTGGTCCATGGTAGTGGGGACGATAGTGGTCGAGCCCGATTCTGCCTTTGCGGCCGGCGCGGTGACAACGGCCATGGGGGAGGAGAGTGTATAGGTCTTGCCCTGGTAGTCGAGGACAAAGCGCAGCTTGCACCCTTCTTCCAGAAGGCCCGATGCCGCGTCGAGAAACTTGTCTTCGAGTGTGAACGTCGCCAGATTATCCGCGCCCGATGCGCTGGCCTCGACTTGGCCGATCTGCGTGACGGTTTCGGATGAGCTGCCCGCGGCGGGCGTCACTTTGTTGATGCGCAGCGTTGCCTGTCCACCCTGTGGCAGATGCGCCTGCACGGTAAAGGCGTGCGTATCGGGCTGCTCGTTTGCCGTGTCGTTCTTCGGCAATGCCATGAACGTAGCCTCAGCGTACTGGATGTCCCACTCGTCGAACGTGAGCTGTCGAAAGTACGGCTCGCCATCGGAGAGCGGACGCGTGGGCGCGGTTATGGCGGTGCCGCCCTGGATACGCGCAAGGGGAATCTCGACATCACGGTAGCCCGCCATGCTAATGGAGATGCCGCCGTTAAAGTCGTACGCGTCGAGAAGCGTCGTCTCGTCCACGTAGCCTTCCGCAAGAGGGGCGACCTCAAAGATGGCCGTGCCCTCGTCGTCGGTAGTGGCGGTGAGCTGCTTGCCTGCGGCATAGCGCGATGTGAGCGTGACCTTGGCGCCTGCGATAGGCGTATTCTTGTTGGCGACGTCGACCACGACCACACCGAACATGGTGCGCGAGAGAACGAGCACCCTGAAGGGGTCTTTTTCGTCGGCATGGGCTTCGGTGGGCGCGAACGGCAATATGAAGGCGTTTGCGCTTCCCGACACGCGCGGCAACATAATGCTCGCTAACGAGGACGCTCCGGCAACAAGTAACGAACGGCGATCAAGCATCTTGGGCTCCCATCCCGCAAGTATCGGTGGAAATAATCCAATTTTGCGAGAAGGCGCCCCGTAGCGGTAGTGCCGTTCAAGGGTCAAAATGTCCAAATTGATCGAGCGAAGCGCCGGGTTCCGGAATGCGTTCGATGCGCTTGGCAGTCCGGTCGCTAACGTAACATATGCGCGACCAGCTCGGCGCGTGTGCCGATGCCAAGCTTTGCGTATACGCCGGATAGGCGGTTTTTGACGGTGCCCGGCGATACTCCCATATGGCGTGCGATTTCGGCGTTGGTCCACCCACGACAGGCGAGCATGGCCATGGTGAATTCCGTGGTCGTTAGATCGTCGGCCACGTCCTCGCCCGAATCGGGGTTGTGGATGCGCCGCCAGCCGTAGCTGAAGCGGTACGTGATCTCGATGATGCGCGCGAAGTCGTCAGGGTATTGCGTTTTTAGGCACGCCTCGATGAGCCCCTGTAAAAGGCCGTGGTGCTCGCCGATGAGCTCGATAAGGCCGTCGGGACGTGCAATGTTCCAAGCGGTTCCGAAGTGTGCCTTTGCGGCGTCGATGTCCTTGAGGCTCATGCATGCCATGGAAGCTGCCAGGTGCAGGAACAGTTCCGAGATCGGATAGCTTCCCTGTTTCATAATCAGGGCATTTTCCGCCATGCCTAGGCTGCGGCCGTATTCGCCGCGCAGATACAAGGCGTGCGCCATCACGTAGCTGGCGAACAGGCGCAGGCCTTCGGGCAGATGCACCGCAAGTGGATAAAACTCTTCGGCAGAATACGGGGAAGGCAGATGTAGCAGGACGCTTGCGGCCGAGGCGAACAGGATATGCGTGGCGTGGACGGCGAGCGATTCTTCGTCGGTGGGCACATCAAGGATGCCCGCAAGGCACCGGCGGGCATCGGCGATACGGTTGAGCGACAGACTGGCATATCCGCAGATAAAGCATGCGGAATAGCGCAGTGCGGGGTCGGTGGCGTCAAGATAGGGGCGTGCTGCCTCGGCGGCGAGAGCGGCCTGTCCGCGAAAGTACAGCGCTTCTGCCGTGGCGATGGTGCGTGAATCGGGGTCGGAAATGCCTGCAACCGCAGCGTCAATCTGGCCCGGCACAAAGGCAGTGCACATCAACGGCATGGGAATGCGCGGGTAGCCATCGCAGTCCATCTTCCATCTCCCAACAGCTGGCAACTATAGCGACAATTGTACTCCTGTTGCTCGGGACTGGAATTGTTGGGCATTGCCTACGATTATGTCGAACGCATAAAGGAAGAGTCTATTGGCGATGCTCTCAAGGTGGCTACCGAAGCCAAGCTGACCTCGATATTAGGAAAAATTGCCACCCCTGCAAAAAGCTCTGTCGCAGTGATGGGAAACGCATCTTCTGGGCATTCCGGCGTCTCCAGCTAGCGCTGGACTGCTGCTGTCGCCTGCGCGTTGGCGAGCGGGGCGTGGGGACCGTCCGGCGACCAGCGGTGACGGGCGAGCCCTGCCGCGTGCGTGGGCCTCCATCGGCGTAGACCCATGACCCCTATGGCATCGGAGAAGTCCACCATCGCGTCCAGGACCTTACCGTCCGGCACGCCCAGCCTAGCGGCTCCCTTGAACCCAAGGTTGAAGGGGGGTGTTGTACAGGGCATATGGGGCCGAGTGGAAGTGGATCAAAAGAGCGTTACTTGACGTTTCATGCATAATGCCAACCGCCCCGCGATATCACGTTCGCAGCGCGCAGGGGCCGGAGAATCTTCGCGATGAGAGTTGACGTCTAATACCTTGCATCGTATAGTGTGTATAGCATAGTATATGACGAGAGGAGGTGTGCGGATGGAGGCACAGATGAAGCGCGGCTTCCTGGAGGCCTGCGTGCTCGCGGCCGTCTCCGGCGAGGAGTCCTACGGCTACCAGATTGTGAAGGACGTACCGGCGAGCATGGGGCTCACGGAGTCGACGCTCTACCCGCTGCTCAAGCGCCTGGAGAAGGCCGGATGCATCACGGCGCGCTCCGCCGAGCACAACGGGCGGCTGCGCCGGTACTACCGCATCACGGACGACGGGCGAGCGCGCATCGAGGAGTTCCTGGCCGAGTGGCCGTCCGTACGGGAGATTTACGCATACGTTGAGGAGGCGCACCATGACGCGCGATGAGTTCCTGGGCCGGCTGGGCGAGCTGCTCTCCTGCCTTCCGGCCGAGCAGGTGGAGGAGACCAAGGCTTTCTACGCGGAGGCCATCGCCGACCGCATGGAGGACGGTATGAGCGAGGAGGAGGCCGTGGCCGCCATGGGCACGCCCGGCGAGGTGGCGGAGGCCACGCTCGACGACCTGCCCGCCGTGCCGCGCGCAATCGCGAGGACGCGCCGGCGCAGCACCGCGCTGCTGTGGGTGCTGGCCATCGTGGGCTCCCCGGTGTGGGTGCCGCTGCTCGCCGCCTTCGCCGCCGTGGCCGTCACGGTCTATATCTGCATCTGGGTGCTGGCGCTCTGCGTGTGGATCGTCGCGGCGGCACTCGGGGGCGCGGGCATAGTTGGGCTCCTGCTTGCCGTAAGCGGCGTCACCATCGGCCACTTCCCGTACGCCCTCGCCTCGGCGGGCGTGGGGCTCGGCCTCGTCGGCGTGGCTCTCTTCGTTGGTGCTGGCGCTTGGGCCGCCTCAAAACAAATTGCGCGCCTCTCGGCGCTCTGGGCGAGGAAGGCCGCCTCGCCCTTCTGGAAGAACAGGGGCGAGAAAGGCGGCGCTGCCGCGCACCTCGCAGCGTAGAAAGGAGTGAGTACCATGACCAGCGCGAAGAAGATCTACCTCGCCGTGGCGGGCGGGCTCGTTGCCGCGGGTGTTGTCCTCGCGGGCATTGGCTTTATCGCTTCGGGCTTCGACCCGGCCGTGTTCACAACCCACATCGACACGCGCGACAGCACCATCGTGCTCGGCGGCGTCGAGGTGGACGAACACGAGAGTATCCCGTTCATCAGCCAGCTCGCCAATCTGGGCGAGATCGACACCTCCGGCGTCGCGGATCCCGCCGCGCCCTAGGCGCAGCGAGCCCGGGCGCTCTGCCCGCCAAGCTGCGTAAGCCGGCGAAACCCGAACCTCAACCTCTACGCAACTGGCCCCAAGCCTGCGCCGATTTGCTCTCAGCGCCGCGCGGGGGCCCGTGACGCATGCCCAAAAAGGTACGAGGAGAAAGGAACGCGATGACGACAACCACGCCCTTCCGCCTTCACGGGGTCACGCAGGACCGGAAGCGACTGGGCCGTGCGGTGGGGCTGTGCTTGGATTGGCTACACTGATATGGACAGTTCCGTGAGGGGCGCGAGAGACGGGACTCTGGGGAGATCTTCGAGGAGGAGTGTCTCGACTGGAAACGCGGGTTCAGTGGAGCAGGAACCTAATCTCTGTCTCTCTTGCTTTTTTGATTTGTTGAGAAGCCGGCATTTGGGGGCATTTTGGATAGCGAACAGTTCAAACAAGAAGCTGAGAAAATAGAACAAAGCCTGAGTGCCTTGAGAGTCGCCGAGCGCAATGCAGTGATTCCCTTCATGAACGGCGACTTTACCCAATGGGATCTATATCTGGCATCCTCCTCTGAGTATGCGATGAGACTGATAGACGGATTCATCTCCATGCTCGAGTCGAGGAATCTTGTTTGCGTCGCCCAGCTTCTCCGCGCACAGGTTGGAGTCTGCCTGCGGACATTCGCATTATTCGCCGCCGAAGACCAGGATGACTTTCTCAAGCAGGTGTTTCAAGGTGTGCCTGTGAACAAGCTGAAAGATTTCTCGGGTGAGAAGATGTCCGATGGAAGACTTCAAGACTTACTCGAGAAGTTCGATCCAAAGGTAAAAGATGTATACAAGGTGACGTCTGGATTCGTCCACTTCTCCATTGATATTCTGCCGAGCATGGGTGTGCCTGGGGAGGGCTATGAGGTCGAGTTTAATTTTGGAGCCGAGCCCAACGAGAGAAACAATGCGCCTCTCGTGGAATGCGGCAAGGCGTTCTGCCACTATGTCGACCTGCATCTCCAGATGCTCCATAAGGTGATTGCTTCGGATGAATGGTATGCCGATCGATTCCGTATCGATTCCGATGGTCCTGCAGACGAGGCCTCGAAAAGCGAGAAGGTGTAGGTCGAACGCATTGACGCTGCCTTGACAGCATCCCGATATGATAACGAATGGGAGGTTCCCTGCGAAATGTGCGCCTCTGTATATTCTCGCTAGGACGCCCTCGACCGATAAGGCATCGTTGAGTTCAATTTGAGTTCAGCTCGGGTGCCTGAAAATCGCCCAACTCTGATAAAAGGGGAGACGACGGTACACCACGTAGACGAGAGGCTATGGAAGTGCACGATTTGATTATATTGGCGCGCTAAACCGCCCCGCTGCCCAACTTGAACTCCGCTCACGCGTGTATGGGGCTGCGAGAGGTAACGGCCTGCGGCCTCCTTTGTGTGCTCGATGATATCTTCGAGCATGCCGGGCATGGCGGAGACATTCGCTGCAATCCAGCCGTGTTCAAGCGCCGTTTCGGATAGGAGCGAGAGGGGGGCTGTCTTGCCCGTTTCCCTTGCACCCGTAAAGATGGTTGACAGTTTGGGGCCTCCCGTGTCTTTAGCTTTTACCGCGCTAGATGCCTCATGGAAACTGTTGGACTTTAATCAGACAGACCCAGCATGTCGTTTTCCTCCATGAGGACATCGGCTAAAACCGCAACACCTATGCTTGTTTAAGCAAACCTCCTGATAGTCGTGGAGCTGCTGTAGCCCGACATGCAGGAGATCGCTCGGCTTAAACACCGGATGCCGCATCCGCGAAACGAGTTGCGGTGCACCCTGTTCCAAAAGGCTGCCAAGTACCATGGCGTGAGCGTTGGGGTAGCCATCATTCAGCGTGGATACATCCGGATGCGCATAGATCCAGACGATTCCAACGTTCTCGTATTTCCCGTGCAGGTAATCGAAGAGGGCAAGCGACACCATACAGTTGCCGCCGACGGTCACGACTCTGTCGGGGTTTTCTGCCGTAAGCTTCCTCTGCGCATCCTGAATCCCCGCCAGGACTTCGTCCTCGGCATAGATGCGAACTGTCTCCCATTTCTCATGTCCAAGTTTTGGGACGCGTTTCACAATGTCGAGTGGGATTCCTGGACAGTCGGATCACGTGGTGGCCCCCTTTGAGAGGGTCACGAGCATCACGGTCCCGTTCTCGGAACTTGTTTCGACCTCTACCGTGCCACCGTGAAGCGCTGCAATCTCCCAAACGAGCGCTAGTCCGAGTCCTGCGCCGCCATATGCCCTGCTGCGGGATGTGTCTAGACGAAAGAACGGCTGGAAGATGCTCTCACGGTACTGCTTGGGTATTCCCGGGCCCTGGTCCTCGACTCGCAGGAACACATGGCTGTCGTTGTCGCAGATGGAGACGTTGACAGTCGAGCCGGTGCGGCTGTAACGGATGGCATTTTCGACCAGGTTAAACACCAGCCGATAGAGGAGCGTGTCGCTCCCGATTACTAAAGCGTCTCCAGCACAATTGAGGGCTATGCCCTTATTTTCGGCAAGTGGCGCAAGGTCGGTGAGGACCTCTTCGGATAAAGGACCAAGTTCCACATCGTCCTCGCAAGGGACGCTGCGGAGCTCACTCATCTCGAGCAATACCTTGGCCATTCGAGACATGCGCTCGGTTTGTTCTTGTAGCAGGCCGAGCAGCTCGGCTGTTTCGGGTTGCAAACCGGAGTGCTCGGAGATGAATAGTTCAATCTGTGCTTGCATAAGGGCGAGCGGGGTGCGCAGCTCGTGTGCGGCGTTGCCGGTAAACTGACGCTGTGCAGAGAACCCTTCGCCAAGACGGGCGATCATGTCGTTGAAAGAGGCGCTGCATCGTTGTAGCTCGGTGGGCACATCTTCACTGAGTCTGATTTCGCTTAGGTTGTCAGGCTGCACGCGCTCAACCTGGGCTGCAAAAGCCCGTAGCGGTTTGAGTGCACGGCCGCTCACAAAGTATGCCAGCACGCCGCCAAGGAGTGTGACTCCAGCCGTGATGTACCAAGCTGTCGTGCCAAAAGATTCCTGTGCGTCGTTTACGACGATCGTGACCTTGTCATCGGGGGTCGCTTTCGTTGGGTCGAACACCTGGGGCGAATCCGCGCCGGCAGCGTTAAAGGCCGAGATGTCACTGCCGATGGCATCCATATAGCGCATGCCCGTATAGCCGACCAGGCAGTTCGTCAGCACGCACGCCGCACACGTCAGCAGCGCCGTCATAATCGTTATGCGCCATTGCAGCGAAAGCCTTTTCATTCGCCATCCTCCATAACGTAGCCCTCTCCAATCCGATTGCGAATCGGGTCGTATCCCAAAGCGCTGCGTAGCTTTTTGCGGAGTGACGAGATGTGAACGCGGGTTGCGTTGCTAAAGCTGTTCACGCTGCTATCCCAAACGTGCTCGATAAGCTCCTCCTGACTTACCGGACGCCCCTGATTAAGCATCAGGTATTCCAAGATTCCCGTTTCCTTGCGCGTAAGAGATAAAGCCTCGCTGTCCACGGAAGCGATGCGCGCCTTGGTGTCAAAGCTGAGCTTTCCGCAGGTTAAAACTATGTCGCTTTGTGTAAAGCGTCTGAGGGTAAGGCTGCGAATCCTTGCCGCAAGCTCGTCCAGATGAAACGGCTTGGTGAGGTAATCGTTGGCGCCGGCATCGAGTCCGGCGACTTTATCGGATACTTCGCCGCGTGCGGACAGAATCAGTACCTTAGTCTCGCAGTCAGTTTTCCTAAGTTCCCTAAGCACGGTCATGCCGTCGATGCGGGGAAGGTTGAGGTCGAGTACCACGAGGTCGAAGGCCTCAACGTCCAGTAGGTCGAGCGCCTCCTGTCCGTCGTGACAGCAGTCGACGCTGTACGCCAAGTTTCGCAAGCTGCGCGCGATTGCATCACACAGTGCCCGCTCGTCTTCGACGATCAAAAATCGCATAACAGTCTCCTTGCACATTCCAAATCGCGCTTAACACGGATTTTATGGTCGATATGGTCCAATGGTCGCGTCACGAAAGGAGTGGTCAGGTTGTTCAAAGCGGTAAAACCCGTGGTACAGGTCGCTTTGTTGATCGTCGGAATTGCCATGGTGTGCTTTGGCGTTATGCGTGGCGAGGTGGATGCCGTGCTGGCCAAAGCGATTAGGCTATGCTTGGAGTGTATCGGAATTGGATAAAAGAGAAAACACTGCGTCGCATGTTTTGGCCCGATTTCGCGGATTTATTCAGGCGGCGGCGACGCTCATCACCAACATTCACCTGCTAAACTTTGCCAAAGGCGGCATCTATCAGGGCGCGGGAAAAACAGTCTGCGTACCTGGACTTAATTGCTATTCGTGCCCCGCGGCATCGGGTGCGTGCCCCATCGGGTCGTTCCAGTCGGTGGTAGGTTCATCCAAGTTCAACTTTTCTTACTATGTTACCGGTACGCTCATTTTGCTCGGCGTGCTGCTGGGACGCTTTGTATGCGGGTTTTTGTGCCCGTTTGGCTGGCTGCAGGAGCTGCTTCACAAGATTCCCAGCAAAAAGCTTTCGACAAAAAGGCTCAAGGCGCTTACGTATATCAAATACGTTGTGCTGATATTTGCTGTGGTATTGCTGCCTGTGCTGGTGGTCAACGATCTGGGGATGGGCGATCCGTTCTTTTGCAAGTACATCTGCCCGCAGGGTGTACTCGAGGGCGCCATTCCGCTGGCCATTGCCAATGCCGGCATTCGATCTGCGCTGGGGCAGCTCTTTACTTGGAAACTTGTCGTTCTCATTGCCGTGGTAGTGCTGAGCGTTTTGTTCTATCGCCCCTTCTGCAAATGGATTTGCCCGCTCGGCGCATTCTATGCGCTCATGAATAAGGTATCCCTACTGGGGATCCGGGTCGATGCATACAAATGCGTCTCGTGCGGCAAGTGTTCAAGGGTTTGTCAGATGGACGTTGATGTGGTCCGCGCGCCCAATCATGCCGAATGCATCCGATGCGGAAAGTGCATCGGGGCCTGTCCCGTCGATGCTATCAGCTATCGCTATGGCCTGGATGTGTCAGCGGAAAAGCTCCCCTTGACCACCGATAAAAAGTAAACAAGCTTCGACAAAACGGAGGAATGACCATGAAGCTTTCTAAGATTGCGGCCCTGTTTATGGTGCCGGTATTGGCCTTGTGCCTTGTGGCATGTTCGGCGCCCGGCAGCAATGCGAACGAATCTAAGGGCTCCGATTCTAAGATCGCGGAGCTCATTGCACAGGAGCCGACCAATGCCGACGAGGCCGCCGAGCTGTATGCGAAGCTCATGAAAAAGGAGAACGATATCCTTTCGAGTGATAACGCGCTGTGGGAAAAGGTATTCAATGCGGCAAATAAAGACTCGGCAATGATTGAGGACGGCAGCAATTACGGCGATTTCCTGCTCAAGACCATCGACGGCGCCAAGGATGAGTTTACGGCGGATGAGTTTAAGACGCTCAAGGCCGGTGCACAGCAGATCAAGGAGATCGAGGACAAGCTCGAGAGCTTGGAGAAGAAGTTCCCCGGCTGCGGAAGCGCGCCGAGCGCAGGCGAGAGCGTTGACGCTTCGGCCGCGGGCATGACGGCTGGTGCCAATGCTTCGAGCGAGGCGACGAAGTTCCCCAGCTTTACGGGCAAGGATCTGGATGGCAACGACGTGAGCAGCGACGAGCTGTTCGCTAAGAACAAGGTCACCGTCATGAACTTCTGGTTCACCACTTGCAAGCCGTGCGTGGGCGAGTTGGGCGATCTTGAAGACCTGAATAAGGAGCTTGCCAAGAAGGGCGGTCAGGTCGTGGGCGTCAATTCCTTTACGCTCGATGGCAACAAGGGCGAGATTGCAGATGCCAAGGACGTGCTGAGCAAGAAGGGCGTGACATATAAGAACATCTGGTTCAAGTCGGATAGCGAGGCCGGCAAGTTTACGTCAAATTTGTTCTCGTTCCCGACAACCTATGTCATCGATCAGAATGGCAACATCGTAGGGGATCCAATCGTGGGAGCCATCAGCTCCGCCGAGCAGCGCGCGGCGCTCGACAAGCTTATCGACCAGGCGATTGCGAATAGCGAGCAGTAGAAAACGCGTAAGGCATGGCGAGGATCGTGCGCCGCTGTGCGAAGTAGTCCGCTGCTTTTCAAGATAAGCTCCACCATATAGAGGTCCCGCTCGGGACCTCTTCTTTTGGGCGTCATCCCGTTCGTTTTTTGGCGTGGTTCTCTACATTCCTCACTGGCTCCGGCAAAAAATGGGGATAGAGTAGGACAAACGCGTCGAATACGAACGGCGGGGGAGAGCGGGCAAGTGCGCCCGCGTGGGAGAGGTTGCCGTCCATGTTGGAGCTCAAAGGCATTTGCAAAAGGTATGTTACGCAGTCGTTTACGCAGGTGGCGCTCGACAACGTAAGCCTGTCTTTTCGCGATAACGAGTTCGTGGCCATTCTGGGTCCCTCGGGTTCGGGTAAAACCACGATGCTCAACGTTATCGGTGGGCTCGATCATTTCGATTCCGGCGACCTGCTGATCGACGGCATTTCGACCAAGGACTTTCACGATCGCGATTGGGATGCCTATCGCAACAACCGCATCGGCTTTGTGTTCCAGAGCTATAACCTCATTCCGCATCAGACCATTTTGGAAAACGTGGAGCTGGCGCTCACGCTCACGGGCGTGGGACATGTCGAGCGCCGCCAGCGTTCGCGCGAGGCGTTGGAGAAAGTTGGCCTGGGCGAGCACGTTAACAAGCGCCCGAGCCAGCTATCGGGCGGGCAGATGCAGCGTGTGGCCATCGCCCGTGCCCTGATCAACGATCCCGAGATTGTGCTGGCAGACGAGCCGACCGGCGCCCTGGACTCAACGACATCCGTGCAGGTCATGGATTTGCTCAAGGACGTGGCACGCGACCGTCTAGTTATTATGGTCACGCACAATCCCGAGCTGGCGTACCAATACGCCACGCGCATCGTCAACCTGGCGGATGGTAAGATCACCGACGATTCCGATCCTTTCGATGTCGCTGACGCCACGCGCCGCGAGGCCAAGCCTACGCGCAAAACCTCGATGAGCTTTGTGACGGCGCTGGGGCTTTCTGCCCGAAACCTTATGACCAAAAAAGGCCGTACGGCCATGACGGCCTTTGCGGGCTCGATTGGCATTATCGGTATTGCGGCGATTCTGGCGCTGTCCAATGGCGTAAACAATTACATCAAAAAGGTCGAGGAGGATACGCTCTCGAGTTACCCGCTTACGATCTCCAAGCAGGACTACGACCTGTCGTCCATGATGGGCGGGCAGGGGGCCGCGGATGATGACTCGCCTGAAAACGTGGATTCGTCCGACGACAGTGCCGGCGGCAAGGCTAAGGGAACCGATAAGATTCCTGTGGTCACGGCCGTAAAGGATATGTTTGCGAGCGTTAAGTCCAACGACATGACAAGCTTTAAGGCATGGCTCGATGCCGGTGGCGACGGCATCGATAAAGAGGTCAACGCCATTCAGTACGGCTACGGTGTATCGCCGGTTGTCTATCGTGCCGGCAAGGGCGATGAGAAGCCTGTCCGGCTGGTGCCCAACGCCATGACCGAGGCCATGAGCGGAGGCGCGAGCTCGGCGGCAACGGTGAGCATGGAATCCATGGGAACCTCGGTCTTTAACGAGATGATCGATGACCAGAGCCTGCTTGACAGCCAGTACGATGTCGTGGCGGGGCATTGGCCTACGTCTGCTAACGAAGCCGTGATGGTGCTTTCGAGCCGCGGTACGGTGGGCGACTATACGCTCTACAGCATCGGTGCGCTGGATATCGATGAGCTCAATGATCTGGTAAACAGCGCTATGACGGCTGACGGTGGGGTCGAAACGCCCGAGACCGGCACCGACTTTACCTACGACGATGCTCTGTCCACGACGTTTAAGGTGCTGTCGCCGGCCGATGCGTATCGCAAAAACGAAGAGACCGGCATGTGGACCGACATGTCTGGCGACACCGACTTTATGGCCGCCAAGGTTGCCGACGGTATCGACGTGCACATTGTGGGCGTGGTGCGACCCAACGAGACCGCCAACGCGAGTGCGTTGTCCCCAGGCATTGCCTATACGCATGCGCTGACTTGCCAGCTTATGGAGCGCGCCGCCGATTCACAGATTGTGCAGGAGCAACTTGCCCACCCCGAGACGGATGTGTTTACCGGCAAGACCTTCGACGAGCTGCAAAGTGAAGCCAAACAGGGAGTGGACCTGGGCAGCATGTTCAGCGTGGACGAGGCGGCGCTGAAGAGCGCGTTCTCGTTCGATACCTCCGCGCTCTCGGGTGTTGCCGGCGGTATGGGCCTGTCGGGTCTTGACTTGTCCGGGTTGGATATTGACCTTTCGGGCGTAGGTAAGGATATCGACTTCAGCGACATCATGGCAAAAGCACCGGCCCCAGATTTCTCGGGCATCTTTGACGGTCTGGAGCTCACGCCCGAGCAAATGCAGCAGGTGGGAACGCTTGCCAACCAGCTGTTTGAGGGCTTTTTGCAGTCTGATCAGTTTAAGGCGCTGTCGCCCGAAGATCTTAAGGACGCATCAAAGCTCGCCGCCGCATTCTCGACGTATCTCGAGCATGATGACGCGGCCCAGCAAATCCTGGCCCAGCTCAAGGCCCTCGGCGGCGATGCCCTGGCAGAGCGTCTCCAGCAGGCGATGACCGACTATGTGCAAAAGCAGCTGGCTCCGTATCTGCAGCAGGCAATGGACCAGGTGATGCAGACAATTAGCGAGCAGATTGCGACAACGGTGTCAGCTCAGCTCAAGGCGGGCGCGGCAGGGCTCATGGGCCAGATGGCGACGCAGATGTCATCGAGTTTTGCCAACCTGGCGAGCGCTATGCGTGTGGATGCGAGTGCCTTTGCTCGTGCCATCCATTTCAACATGGACGCCGAGGACCTGAGTTCGCTCATGATGAGCTATGCCAAGGCTTCGAAGCTCACCTATGACAACAATCTGACCACGTTGGGCTATGCGGACGAGGCAGACCCCATCTCGGTCAAGATTTTCCCGTGCGACTTTGAGGCCAAGGAGCGCGTGCTCGATCACATCGATGCGTACAACAAGCAGGTTAAAGCCGCCGGCCACGACGAGCAGGCAATCTCGTACACCGACTACATGGGCATCATCATGGGCTCGGTGACCGATATCGTGAACACCATCAGCTTGGTGCTCATCGCATTTGTGAGCATCAGCCTGGTGGTGAGCTCCATCATGATCGGCATCATCACCTACATCAGCGTACTGGAGCGCAAAAAGGAGATCGGCATCCTGCGCGCGATCGGCGCGTCGAAGCGCAACGTGGCAAACGTGTTCAACGCCGAGACCTTTATCGAGGGTCTTATCGCCGGCGTCTTTGCCATTGTCGTTGTGATGGCCGTGAGCTTTCCGGTTAATGCCTGGGCGCTTGCTGCCAAACAGGTGCCCAATCTGATGAGCCTGCCCGTGCAGGATGCGCTGGTGCTCATTGCAATTTCGGTGTTACTGACGGTCGTTGCCGGCCTGCTGCCGGCCCGCAGCGCATCCAGGAAGGATCCCGTGGAGGCCCTGCGCTCTGAATAATGTGACAAGGGACGGTCCCTTTGTCACATTGAGCGGCTTGTGAATTCGAGGTCTAATACTTTTCCGAGAAGTGAACGAGTCAAAATGGACCCCCGAAGCGTCGACACTTTTGAGATGCAATTTCCAGCGGTTTTGATTGTTGAATCCTGCGGTTTTGGCGTCAGAGAATGTCGATGCTTCGGGGGTCCAAAAACAGTCGTTCACTTCTTGGAAAAGTATTAGACCTCGAGATATAGACGATGTTTGCGAGCGGCAATTAGAGCGTAAGCCTTTAGTTCTTCTTTGCAGAGAGCATGAGCCTAATTTCCGGGCGGGTGTATTCGTCGAACTCTTCCTTGGGCTCGGTGTCAAAGGTGTAGTACGACTTGATAGATTCGTCCTCCGTCTTGATGCTGATTTCTTCATATAAGGATCCGGCTAAAAATGCCTGTTTAAATTCATCCGACAGGCTGCATGGCGTGAGGAGGCCCGGTGTGGCAACGGAAATGTCCAGCCCGTAGAGCGGGGCGCAGAGCGTCGCGATATCCTGCTCGGCGCGGGCGAGGTTGTCTGCAAGGCTTGCCTCGGGGTCGATCTGACTGACGTAATCGACGTCCGTGAGCGTGCCGTCTACATCAAAAGAAAGGTAGATATAGGCTGCTTGAGCGCCGAGGTCATTATCGCGTAGATAGCCGATTATGCGGTAGCCGTAGTCGTGATACGACTCGTATGGGTCGTCTGCCGCGACGCGTTCGCACACGGGCTCCAAGGCATCTTGCGCGATGGCGAGCTGCTCGGCGGCTGCAGCCTTTCTTGCCTGAAGCTCGTTATTTCCCTGGACAAATTGCGGGATGTAGACGCCAAGCAGCACAATGACGGGCAACACCGCGAGAGCCATGATCTGCTTCTTGACGCTTGGGATCGTCACGCCGTATGCGTTTGCCATGGCCTCGGCATTGCTCGAGGTTTCGGCCAGCACGTCTGCCGCCGTGGCGACTGCCCCTACGGCGCTGGCGACCTCGGCGGCACCGCCCAGATTGCGCGCGAGATCGTTGTCGCTGTTCTTGAGCAGGCGGCCGGCAGCTTGCGTGGCAAGTACGCCGGCGACCTCCGCGGAGCGGTCTTTGTTGGTTTGGGCTACCGCAAGCTTGCTCTGCAGCTCCTTCCACTGTTTGCCCTGCATTCCAAAGCGCGGCGCAAGAGCGCAATAGCAAAAGATGGCGAGTTCGATTACGGTGAGTGCGATGGCGGTATATATGCCCGCGGGTTGGAATTCCTTTTGGTGGAACGCGATATCGTTGATCATTTGGAGCGGCAACATCAACAGGCATGCTGCGAACGACATGACGAGTGCGGTCGCTGCGATCTTGGGGTATGTGCAGTACCGCTGGATGCGTTTCTTTTCTTGTTCGGTGAGCTGCTGCATGGGGGCCTCGACTCTCATCGTTTTTGGGCGATGCGCACACGCTCTTGAGTATAGATGAGTGGAGGGTGTCTGTTGTTCAGACATAGCGGTCAACAGCATGCTGTTGGTGCTCGCTTGATCGTGGGCGCCATTCACCTTCGTTGCACAGCGACGACTGGTTGGCTGGTTGGCGTCAAGTAACCGCCTCCGCCTTGTGGGCCGCCTCAAGGACAAGGCATAATGCATGTGACAAAGGGGCGATTCCTTTGTCACGTTCGTTGATCTGAGAGTAGATGTTGATGATTCTATCGTTGGCCCCCATGGAGGGGATTACCGGGCATGTGTTCCGTCGCGTGCATGCGGAGTGCTTTGGCGCGCTCGATTGTTATTACACGCCGTTTTTGCCGCCGCCGCGGGTGGGAAACCGCTTTGGCGGCAAGGCGTTTAAGGAGATCGATCCTGCCAATAACCAGGGGCTCAACGTAGTGCCTCAGCTGATGTCCAAGAACGCGGACGAGTTTGTGTGGGCGGCGCAAGTGCTTGCCGACATGGGCTATCGCGAGGTCAATCTCAACTTGGGTTGCCCCTCGGGGACGGTTGTTGCCAAGGGCAAAGGATCGGGCTTTTTGCGCAACTTGGACGAGCTTGAGGTGTTCTTGAGTGACGTGTGTGAGCGCTCTCCGCTGCCGGTATCGGTCAAGACCAGGCTGGGGTTGGAGAGCGACGACGAATACGAGCGCGTGCTCGATCTGTATTGCCACATGCCGCTGGCAGAGCTGATCGTGCATCCGCGCGTGCAGAAGGACCGTTATGCGGGCTCGCCGCGCAAAGAGTTTTACGGCGAGACGCTGGAACGTGCGCCGTTCCCGGTCGCCTACAACGGCGATATTTTTGATCTTGAGGATATGGGCGCGCTGGTGGAGGCCTATCCCGGCACGCGCCATGTGATGTTGGGGCGTGGCCTGCTCGCGAACCCCGCTCTGGCTCGCATGGTCAACGGCGGTCCTGCTGCCACGGCAGCCGAACTGCAGCGTTTCCACGACACGCTGTTCGCGGCCTATGCAGAAGAGATTGGCGGTAACGCGGTCTTTCGTATGAAGGAGTGGTGGTTCTACGCCAAGTGCGCTTTCGCCGACCCCACTACCGTTCACAAGCTCGTACGTAAGACCAAAAAGGTCGACGAATACCGCGCCGCCGTCGAGCGCGTCTTTCGCGAGCAGCCACTTGCGCCCATAGCCCGTTTCTACGGCTAGTTAGCCATTGGGGACGTTCTTTAACGACTAGTCATTTTAGAACGTCCCCAATGGCTATGTTGCAAAAGCTGTACGTCAGCATCCAAAGATGTCGAAAAATGTCGACTTTGGATGCTGGTGTACATGTTTGGGTGTGGTGGGTAACTAGGCAATCATTGCATCAAGCGTGATGAGCTCCCTGAGTCGCTCCGTGCGTGTTTGCCCATGGCGCTTTGCTTTTGCGTCAAAGGCTTCAAGGACCGATTCGCCCACACGTGCCGACAAGACAGCGCTCGGCTCATCAGAGATCGGCGGCCTTCCCAGCTTAACGGTGCGGCCTTTCGGCCATTCATCTTTTTCGTAAGCTTCCGCGGCTTTCTCTAACTCTCCAGGGGCAAATCCCATCATTTTTTCAAGCTGCTCAGCATCCATGGCGCCTCCTATCGATCGACATAATGTCGAGCGCTGGTTCTCGGATTCCCTTTTTTGTATACAGTTTTGTAGACAAAAATACAAGCAGTTTATCGGGACAATTAGCTTGTTTTGATCCGCCTGCTCGATAGGAAATGAGCATTGACGGCTTCGATACTCCTTTGCTTTTCAGCTTGGAATTTGGATGCTCGTTGAACTTCCGGAGGGGAGCGTTTTATTAAGCTATCGAGATTCTGGGCAGGAGCTCTCACCGGTCTTCGATAGTGGGACCAGCTTAATTCGCGACACAGTGTGTCGCGAATTGGAGTAGTCGTTGGGTGTCCTTCAATGGCTAGTCATACAAGAACGTCCAAGTGCCGGATTTTGTCATTTAGTATCGTTCTCAGCGACTATTCTGGAGGGTCGTGGTCAATAAAGGGCAAATATGAGTACTGTTGCCATTATGGTTGCATTTATTTTGCTATAAATAGTAGCTCCTGATGAGATTTGTTCCCATTAGGAGCTACGTTTATTGAACATATGAGGAGAAATAACGTCGTCTGCGGACGAGTGGAACGTTGAATAGTTCCTGAAGTGATCAAAATCTCTGCTACTAAACAGGTAGCAGTACTCATATTTGCCCTTTTTTGACCACAGCCCTCTCGGAAACCCTTTCCAGAGGCGTCAAACAGCCATAATCCAAAGGCCATCTCAAACAACTAGTCATTTAAGAACGTCCCCAATGACTACCTCTGCAAAAAACTGTACACCAGCATCCAAAGATGTCGAAAAATGTCGACTTTGGATGCTGGTGTACATGTTCAGGCCGTATGGGGTGGGGCCTTGGACGGACGGGATGCGCGTACTAGAGCAGGTTCTTCTGTACCCATGCGATGATGTCGCTCGACTCGTAGAGCGGCTTTCCGTCGATGAACAGGCAGGGAACCTGGCGCTTTCCGCCGACGGCGATGAGTGTCTGCTCGGCTTCGGTATCGGTCGAGATATTGCGCTCGGGAATGGTCACGCCGTTATCGGCAAGGAAACGCTTGACCTTTAAGCAATACGGGCAGCCGGTCATAACGAACAGCGCGAGCTCATGATTAGTAGCCATAGGTCTCCAATCGGTTGCGGTTTTGATTGAAATACCCAAAGCCGCCGCAGTCTATGCGCGCGTCAACGACGACTCGATGGCCTGTACCAGAAACGCCGTGGCTCCGGTGCCACAGGGCTTGTCGTAGTAGTCGATAAAACGCCGATCGGCAAGATAGCCGTGGGCGAGGCCCAGGTATGCTTCGTCTTGGGGTTCGTGTCCCCAGTTGAGACCAATCCAACGACGATGCATCGCGACGAGCTTGCGAGCCTCGTTGCTCTCTGGGTCGCCAATGCCCATGGCAATCGAAAGCTGGCCCAGAACAGCGCGTTCAAGTTCCTTCATGTCGTTCCATGTCTCGGGGTCCATGTCCAGCAGCGCTTCGTTTACCGCATCGACGGCTTCATCGCCATAGCGCGCCCGGGCTTCGGCGCCGTAGCGCTCCTCGTTTTCCTGCACGGTGCGCCAGCGCTCCAGTTGCGGCAGGACGGCGCCCATGAGCGAGACGGCTTCGTCGAGCGACATGCCGGTGTTTTGCGCCAGCCGCGGGGCACAATCTTCAATCATCGCCTCCATGGTGGTGCCGTAGGTGTACTTGCCGTGGTCGTAGCACCACTTGCAGTAATGGTCGGTCGTGGCGCCCGTGGCATCGGTGCCGCAGTCGTCGGGCGTGAGTATCATGCCGCAGCTCTGACAATAGTGCCCGGGCATTTCGAGCAGATGAGACAGCGGCTCGCCGGTCACGGCGGCAATGAGTTTCATCATGTCGATGCCCGGTGTGACCTCGCCGCGTTCCCAACGGCTGATGGCCTGGCGTGTGACGAAGAGCTTGGCGGCGAGCTGCTCCTGGGTAAGGTGATGGGCGCGACGGATGGCAATGAGCTTTTCTGCAAAGGCCATAGCGTCTCCTTTCTGCTGGTTGGCGGCTTAAGCATACGCGGCGGCTGGCTCCCCTCCAAGCAACCGTTGGTTGCACGATGGGGGCCGCGACAAAGAATTGCGCGCAACGCCCCACGCCTCCATGCCGTACAATGACCGGCATGAAACCTATTGCACACATACATACCGACCTGCCGCAGAAGTTCGGCATTCCGCGCAACAGCTTTTTGGCGCCCCATCTGCAGGGGCGCATCGTCTTTGAGCCGGAATTTGCCTCCAATGCAGCAGTTGAGGGCCTGGACTCCTTCTCTCACCTATGGCTGCTGTGGCGCTTCGAAAACGGAACGCCCGGCGGAACGGCTAAGGACATAGCCGCCGATGCCAAAACGCAGGACAGGTCCGGCACTAATGCCAAGTGGTCGAAAACCGTGCGTCCGCCGCGTCTGGGTGGAGCCGAGCGCGTGGGCGTGTTTGCCACGCGCAGTCCGTTTCGCCCGAATCCCATCGGGCTTACCTGCGTTAAGCTCGACCGCGTGGAGCTTACCGACGATGGCCCCATCATTCATGTGCTGGGGGCCGACCTGCGTGACGGCACGCCCATCTACGATATCAAGCCCTACATCCCGTTTGCGGACTGCCACCCGGATGCGACCGGCGGCTGGATTGAGGATGCTCCGTGGCAAGAGCTCGATGTTGAGTTCCCGCAAGCTCTTCAAGACATGGTCCCGCCCGCAAAGCTCCCCGGTCTGGTCGAGGTTCTTCGCCAAGATCCGCGCCGCGCGGGCAGCAAGCACGAGCCAAACCGCGTCTATCATCTGGCCTTCGCCGGGCTTGACATATCTTTTACGGTCGATAAAACCCAGCTAACCGTGGTCGCCGTCAACGACGCGCAAGACTAACCAGCCATTCGTCCGTACCCGTCAAATTAAGCGCCAAACCCCGCGCCAAAACCGCCCACGCTGGTGGACAATAACGCCTACCAAAACAATCAACTTTGCACGGGAGTCCAGCATGAAATACGACTTCACTTCAATCATCGACCGCCACGGCATGGACTCCATCGCCGTTGACTCTTGGGGTGAGATCCCCGGTATGGCTCCGAACGCACCCGACGAGGGCTTCGACCGCATTCCCATGTGGGTGGCCGACATGAACTTCGCCACGGTGCCCACGGTCCAGGAGCACATCATTCAGCGTGCCCAGCACCCCATGTTTGGCTACTTTAACCCGCGCCCCGAGTACTTCGACCGCATCATCGAATGGCAGAGCCGCCGTAATGGCGTCGAGGGCCTGGCACCTGAGCATATCGGCTACGAAAACGGCGTGCTGGGCGGTGTCGTGTCGACGCTGCGCGCGTATGTCCAGCCAGGCGATGCGGTGCTGGTCCATAGCCCCACCTACATCGGCTTTACCAAGTCTATCGAAGCCGCGGGCTATCGCATTGTCCACAGCCCGCTTAAGCTCGACGACCAGGGCGTGTGGCGCATGGACTTTGAGGACATGGAGTGCAAACTCACCCAAAACCACATTCATGCCGCGGTGTTCTGCTCACCGCACAATCCCTGCGGCCGCGTATGGGAGCGTGACGAGATCGAGCGCGCCATGGACATCTATCGCCAGCACGATTGCGTGGTGATCTCGGACGAGATTTGGTCCGATATCATCCTGCCGGGGCACAAGCACATCCCGACGCAGTCGGTGAGCGAGGATGCCCGCATGCGCACGGTCGCCCTCTATGCGCCCAGCAAGACGTTTAACCTGGCGGGCCTTGTCGGCAGCTACCACATTGTCTACAACGAGACGCCGCGTGACCGCATCTGCGCCGTGTCCAACAAGACCCACTACAACGA
>URCU01000022.1:0-21840 GCA_900546425.1 uncultured Collinsella sp.
CTCGTGGGCTCGGAGATGTGTATAAGAGACAGGCCAAGGAGATTGGCCAACTGCGTATGCCGAGCATTGCCGGTATTCGTGCAGCCGAGGAGGCGGACGTGCGCGTGGTCAACGCTGCCGACGTGAACGCCGACCCCGCGCGCTGCGGCCTTGCCGGCTCGCCGACACAGGTCGTGCGATCGTTTGTGCCCGACCGCGACCAAACGTGCGAGACCGTTGACGGAACGGCGTCCGAGCAGGCGGCAAAACTTGCCAAGATTATCAAGGGGATGGCATAGATGAGCGGACTGATTATCGATAGCGAAGCCTGTATCGGCTGCGGTCGCTGCGTTCGCGCCTGTGCCTCGGGCGGCATTGTAGTGGAAGGCGAGCGGCCCAACCGTTGCGCCCGCGTAACCGACGGCTGCATCCTATGCGGTGGGTGCGTCGACGCCTGCCCCGTCAACGCCATCTCGATCGAGCGTGACGAGGCCGCTGGTGCGGTGGACCTTGATGTATATCGAGACATTTGGGTATTCGTTCAGACCGACGAGCACGATGTCGTAGCCCCAGTGGCCTACGAGCTCATGGGCAAGGGACGCGAGCTTGCCGATGCTCGTGGATGCCGTCTGGTGGCATTGGCCGGCATGAGCCCCGAGAGCTCGCTCGGTGACCTGGAGTATCTGGTTTGCGCCGGTGCAGACGAGGTCCTGGTCTGTCGCGACGAGCGTCTGCGCCAGAACGATGCGGAGGTTTACGCCCGGCTGATCTGCGATTTGGTGGCAGAGCGCAAGCCCGAGGCCATTCTGTACGGTGCGACCGCCTTTGGCCGCGAATTGGCACCCGGCGTTGCCGTGCGTTTGCAGACGGGCCTTACGGCTGACTGCACGGTGCTTTCGATGGATGCGGAGACGGGGCTGCTGCAACAGACGCGTCCGGCGTTTGGCGGCAACCTGATGGCCACCATCGTCTGCCCCAATCATCGTCCTCAGATGGCAACGGTGCGTCCCGGCATCTTTAAGGCGCCCGACTTTGACTACGGCCGCTCCGGCACGATCACCCAGATACCACTTGCGGATGATGCTAAGGCTCGTGTCGAGATCTCGATTCCCGCCGAGGAGTGGGGGCAGCAGGCATCAATTGCCGATGCCGAGCGCCTGGTCGTGGTGGGTCGCGGCATTGGTTCCAAGAAAAACCTGTCGCTGATGCGAAGGCTCGCCGAGGCTCTGGGGGCCGAGCTTGGCTGCACGCGACCTGTCGTGGAGGCCGGCTGGTTGGAGTATCGCCACCAGATTGGCCAGACGGGCGTATCGGTTTCGCCCAAGCTTCTCGTGAGTATCGGTGTTTCGGGTGCCATCCAGCATCTTGCCGGCATCGGTGGGGCGGAGTGCATTATCGCCATCAACGAGGACCCGGATGCCCCCATCTTTGGTGCTGCCCAGTACAAGGTCGTCGGCGATGCCGTCGAGGTTGTCGAGGAGCTGCTGGCCCAGCTTGAGCGCTAGACGCGCGCCAGCCAGTCGCGCATCTCGTCCTTTAGGCGCTCCCAGGTCGCTTGCGTGGCGGGATCGGTAAAGGGGCGCGTAATGCCAAAGGGCGCGTCGAGCAGGCGGTAGATATCGCCCCGCTCGCGCGCCAGCGCGCGGCTCGCTGGATAGACGAGCTCAAACATAAAGCAGATGAGTCCCACCAGGTAGTCTGCGGGCTCCTCGCGTTCATCGCGTGCGACGCAGCGGCGCTCGTCAAAGGCAGCGAGAGCCGGTGTCGAGAACCGGCTGGCGAGAAATGTGTCCTCATCAACCTTGAGGATAGTGTCGACGGTGCTGTCGGCGATGGTGCGCATAATGTCGATTTTGTCGCCATCGCGCACGATATCGCAGAAGCGCCGTGTACGCTCGTCGAGTTGTGCCGGCAGGCGAAAGTCGCTGTGATAGGCGATGCTCGCGCGGATGAGCTCGTCGTCCTCGTCGGTCTCGATAAAATCTCGGATGCTTGTTGTGGCAGGCGCGTCGTCGGGGTTCTCGCCAAAGAGGACCCCGACGCCCAACGCTGCGTGGCTCATACTCTCGGCGTCCTTAAAGGTGTCCCAGCGCCGCAACTGTTCAAAGCGTCCCATATCGTGTAACAGGCCGCAAAGCCAGGCCAGGTCAATATCCTCTGTCGACCAGCCCTGCTCGCGCGCCACGGCATCGCATGCCTCGGCAACGTGGTACGTATGCTCGATTTTGAGCGCGATACGTGGATTGGCGGCATCGTAAGCATCGGTATAGCGTTTGAAGGCCGCGGTCGCCCGGCCCCGATCGATAGCTGTCATAATGACTTCCTAAAAAGCTGTGTCTTTCGATCCGGTGGCAATTGTAGGTGAACTCGGTTGCCACCGGACGATGATTCTGTCGCGTCGTTGAACGCGGCTCGGAAATCTTGTCGGGACGAGGAACGCTATGGTGCTCAAAATCGTTAAAACCGTCTGGCCGGTGATGCTTACCTATGTTGCGATAGGCGCGCCGTGCGGAATGATTATGGCGCAGACGGGAATGGAGCCCTGGATGGTTTTTGCTCTGAGCAGCACGTTTGTGACGGGCAGCGGACAGTTTATGGTCTGCAATCTGTGGCTGGCGGGCGTACTGGCGGCATCAATCGTCGCAAGCGTCGCTGCTATCTCCTCCCGTTTCGCGCTCTATATAAGGGTGGCGCCGCGGCGCCGAATCTCGTTCCATCCGAACTTGCCGAATTTCTCACCGAGCCGGTCTGCTTCTTCTGGTACCATGTTCAAACTTTACTGTAGCAAAGCGTGACGTGGGCTTTTGTTCTGCGTCAGCGGAAATGGGGGTTTCATGGCACAGGAAGCGACCACCAACGAGCAAAAGAAATTCAAGGTACCGCGTATCCCGGGCGACATCATGATCTATCCCATGATTGTTGGCCTTTTGCTCAACACTTTCTGTCCGCAGGTCTTTGAGATCGGCGGCTTCTTTACGGCTGCCTGCCGTGGCGGCTCCAATACCATCGTCGCTGCGATCCTGCTGTTTGTGGGCGCCGGCATCAGCTTTAAGTCCACGCCGGGCGCCATCAAGACCGGCATCGTCGTACTGATCCCCAAGCTTGTGGTGGCAGCCGCGCTGGGCCTGGGCGTTGCGTATTTCTTTAACGATAACTTCTTGGGCCTGAGCTCGGTCTCAATCATCGGTGGCATCACGTTTTGCAACATGGCGCTCTACACGGGCATCATGGGCGAGTTTGGCGATGAGTCCGAGCAGGGCGCCGTGGGTATCCTGTTCTTTACGGCCGGCCCCGCCGTCACGATGATCATCCTCGGTGTCTCGGGTCTCGCCAACATCCCCGTCGGCACCATCATCGGATCCATCCTGCCGCTTATTATCGGTATGGTTCTGGGCAACCTCTTCCCGTTCATCAAGAACCTGTTGGTTCCCGGTGCCAACCCGGCGATTGCCGTTATCGGCTTTCAGCTCGGTGCGTCCATGAGCCTTTCGAGCTTTATCACCGGCGGCATCTCGGGCATCCTGCTGGGTCTCATCACGCTCTTTATCGTCGGTCCCATCACCTTTGCGTTCGAGCGCCTGTGCGGTGGTAACGGCAAGGCTGCTGTGGCTTGTTCCACCACCGCCGGTACGGCCATGACCACACCGGTTGCTCTCGCCGAGGTCGCACCGCGCTACGCCGCGCTTGCGCCCACCGCGTACGCTCAGATCGCCACCGCCGTTATCATCACGGCAATCATGGCTCCGATTCTAACCGGCTGGGTCGACAAGAAGTTTTGCCAGGGCAAGGAGGGTCTGTCGCTTGTCGGTGTCGAGGCCATCGAGGAAGCCGTCGCGACCGACATCGACGGCGAGTAGCAATCGCTACCAATCAATGATGCCGGCGTGCAATTCGCGCCGTTTGAGCGCCCGAACGAAAGCTGTCTTGCAGTGACGTTCGGGCGCTCTGCTATTATTCCCCTTACCCCTGCGGAGTAGGGGGTGTTTATTGTCCAGACTCGAATCGGGCGATTCTGACCACTTGGATATTGAAGGGATGGCGTCTAGTGGTTAAGGCACTCAAAATTGAGATATTCCTGCTATGCATGATTGTTCTTATCGGGCTTGCCGCACGAAGCCGCCGCTCCTTGTTCTCGAGCACCCAGCAGCTCTTGTTTAGCATGCTGGGCTACACGTCTGCTGCCTACATTTTCTTCGATATGATCTGGACGCTCTCGGACGGCGTGAGCACTCCTGTAGGCATCACGGCCAACTGGATTTCCAACGCGGTCTCGTTTTCGCTGTTCGCCATCGCGTGCCTCATTTGGTTTTTCTATTCCGAGACAGTACAGGGCTCTCGCCTTTTGACCGCGCGCTATAGGGTGGCGCTCGTGACGTTGCCAACCGTATTGGTGGTCGTGCTGGCATTTACCAGCTACTGGACGCACGCTATGTTCTATATCGATGCGCAGGGCGTATATCGTCGCGGAGCGCTTTATATGATTCAACCTATCGTTAGCTACTGCTACATCATATATACGTCTTTGCATGCCTTTATTCAGACTCGAAAAGTCGAAAGTCTGCAAAAGAAGGCCATTTATCGCACCCTCGCCTTTTTTGCGGTTCCCGCTCTGGTGGGCGGTACCTTCCAGGTTTTGTTTTCGGTACCGGGCCTTTGCGTCGGTATAACGCTGAGCATCCTGCTGCTCTACATCATCTACCAGGAGCAGCTGATCTCGACCGACCCGTTGACTGGCCTCAACAATCGCAACCGTTTTGAGACCTATATGCTGTCGCTCTTCTCAAATGTGGATCAGGCCGAAGATGTGTATCTGCTTATGATGGATGCCGACGGCTTTAAGCAGATTAACGACCGGTATGGACATGTTGAGGGCGACCATGCTCTCCAGGTCATATCTGCTACGCTCAAAGAGGTCTGCTCGGCGTCTGGTGGTTTTATCGCACGTTATGGCGGCGATGAGTTCGTGGTGCTCCAGAAGGCAGCGGCGGAACAGGACATCATAGACCTGTGTTCGGCGATTAACGACGAGCTCGCTCGTGCCGAGGTGCCGTATCTGTTGCGGATGTCCATCGGCTACGCACAGGTTGGCGATGGTGTCGATACCTGGCAAGACTTACTTCGCGCTGCCGATGCGGAGCTCTACCGCGTCAAGGCCGAGAAAAAGAAAGCCGGCGTCCAGATACGCTAGAAAAAAGGGGCGCACGCTTGCGTGCGTGGCGGCCCTCAGCTCACCGATGTACCCCATTAAGCTAAAGTATGTGAATCCCCTCTGTTAAATAAGGGCAGTTCGTTAGGCTTTTTTGGGTTTGTTGACGATGATGATGCCGCCGCAGACCAACAGCAGGGCAACGATGACGGTAACGGGGCTCGTGCCAGCACCCTCGCCGAGCAGCAGCGCGCTCAGCAGCACACCAAAGACGGGGTTCATAAACCCAAAGACCGAGACGCGGCTGACGGGGTTGACGGCAAGCAGGCGCGACCACAGCGAGTAGGCGACCGCGGAGATAAGCGCCATGTAGATGATGAGCGCGATGGCGGGGGCAATCGCCGTGGGGGAGAGCGCGCCACCCATCAAAAAGCCGATGGCGGTGAGGACTAGGCCGCCGACCAAGAACTGCCACCCGGCAAGCAAGACGCCGTCGTGTTCGCGCGAGAAGATGCCGATCAGGCAGGTCGAAAGGGCACCCGCGACGGTGGAGGCCAGGATAAAGCCCTCGCCGTCGAGCGCAAAGCCAAAGGTGCCGTCCGCGCCCGAAAGGTTGACGAGCGCGACACCGGCAAAGCCCAGTACGCAGCCGAGCACCTTGGCCGCGTTGAGCTTTTCGGTGCGAAACGCCAGGGCGGCAAAGAGGATAGCCAAGAAGTTGGCGCTAGCCTCGATGATGGAGCTCGACATGGCACTGGCACGGGAGAGACCAAGGTAGAAAAAGAAGTACTGGCCGATGGTCTGGAAGAGCGACAAGATGCAGATGGGCTTGATATCGCGCGTTTGCGGAACGAGCGGTCGGCGCTGGGCCACGCTCATGCCAACAATGACCAGCATGCCGGCAAGCGTGAAGCGCAGACCCGCGAAGAGCAGCTGCGAGGCGCTGTCGTGCGCGGGAATGCCAAAGAGGCCGTAGCCGATCTTGATGCAGGGGAAGGCGGAGCCCCAGAGCGCGCAGCAAACGAGACAGCCCAGGATGAGTCCGGGCAGGGTGGCGAGATACGGCTTGCGGCTTTCCATAATGTCCTTCCTACATGCGCGAAGCAAAAAAGAACCCGCCACCGGATGCGTCGGTGGCGGGTGTTGTTACCCGAGGGGATTGTACCCGATGGGAAAGGTTTAGGCGAAGTAGGCTACGCCGCTCTCAAAGATCGGCATGAATTTGTCGCCGGGGACATGCTCGGGCACGTTGCGGTACAGGTTGTCGCCGCGACGCTCGGCATGGCCCATCTTGCCCAGGACGCGGCCGTCGGGGCTCGTGATGCCCTCGATGGCGAGTGCGGAGCCGTTGGGGTTGACGGAAAGGTCCATGCTGGGCTTGCCGTCCTCGCCCACGTACTGCGTGGCGACCTGGCCGTTGGCGATAAGCTGGGCGAGCACCTCGTCGTTGGCGACAAAGCGGCCCTCGCCGTGGCTGATGGCGACGGTGTAGGGGTCGTCGAGGCTGCACTGCGACAGCCACGGGGACAGGTTGGACGAGATGCGGGTGCGCACCAGGCGGCTCTGATGGCGACCGATGGTGTTGAACGTCAGCGTGGGCGCATCGGGCGTGGCGTCGACGATGTCACCGTAGGGCACCAGGCCGAGCTTGACCAGGGCCTGGAAGCCGTTGCAGATGCCCAGCATCAGGCCGTCGCGGGCCTTGAGCAGGTCGCGGACTGCCTCGGTGACCTCGGGAGCGCGGAAGAACGCCGTGATGAACTTGGCGGAGCCGTCGGGCTCGTCACCGCCCGAGAAGCCGCCGGGGATCATGACGATCTGGCTTGCACGGATGCGGCGGGCAAGCTCGTGGGTGCTCTCGGCGACGGCCTCGGGCGTGAGGTTGTTGATCACGAAGGTGTCGGCCTCGGCGCCGGCGGCACGGAAGGCGCGGGCGCTGTCGTACTCGCAGTTGTTGCCGGGGAACACGGGGATAATCACGCGCGGGCGGGCGATCTTGGCGCCGCCGTACACGTGGATGTCCTTGGCGCGGAAGTCGATGGTCTCGACCTCGGGGGTCTTGTCGGCGCTGCGGTAGGCGAAGACACCCTCGATGCCGCTCTCCCAGGCCTCCTGGAGCTCGGCGAGCTCGATGACCTCGGAGCCGGTGTCGATGACATAGCCCTCGACGGTGGTACCCAGGGGCTCGACGACAACGCCGTCGGCGACCTTGGGCAGCTCGGCGTCCTCGGCGAGCTCGACGATAAAGCTGCCATAGAGCGGGGTGAAGAGGCTCTCCACGTCCACATCCTCGGCAAGCTCGATACCGATCTGGTTGCCGACACACATCTTAAAGAGGCTCTCGGCGCCGCAGCCGTAGCCGGGCGTGGAGACGGCCAGGGCATCGCCGGTAGCAGTGAGCGCCTCGACGGCGTCAAACGCGGCGAGCAGCTGCTGGGCGTCGGGACGGTAGTCCTCGCCGTAGGTGGCGGGGGCGATGCGGACGACGCGGTGCGTCAGGCCCTTGAACTCAGGGGAGACGGCGCGCGCCGCGCGGCCCACGGCCACAGCGAAGCTGATCAGAGTCGGCGGAACGTTGAGCTCGCCGGCCTCGTCCTCAAACGAGCCGCTCATGGAATCCTTGCCACCGATGGCACCGGCACCTAGGTCGACTTGGGCCATGAGGGCGCCCAGGACGGCTGCCGTGGGCTTGCCCCAGCGCTCGGCCTCGGTGCGCAGACGCTCGAAGTACTCCTGGAAGGAGAGATAGGCGCGCTTGTGCTCAAAGCCGGCAGCCACGAGCTTGGCGATGGACTCGACCACGGACAGGTAGGCGCCGGCAAACTGGTCTGCTTCCATCAGGTAGGGGTTGAAGCCCCATGCCATAGCGCTCGCCGTGGTGGTCTCGCCGTCCACGGGGAATTTGGCGACCATGGCCGAGCTCGGGGTGAGCTGCGTCTTGCCGCCAAAAGGCATAAGCACGGTTGCGGCACCGATGGTGGAGTCGAAGCGCTCGGAAAGGCCCTTGTTGGAGGCAACGTTGAGGTCGGTGACAAGCGAGGTCATGCGCTCGGTAAGCGTGGTGCCGGCCCAGCTGGGCTGCCACACGCTGCGGGCGCACACGTGGGCGACCTGGTGCTTGGGCGCGCCGTTGGAGTTGAGGAACTCGCGGGACAGATCGACGATGGCAACGCCGTTCCAGGCCATGCGCATACGCGGCTCGGCGGTAACCTCGGCGATAACGGTCGCCTCCAGGTTCTCCTCGGCGGCGTAGCCCATGAACTCCTCGACGTCACCGTCGGCGACGGCGCAGGCCATGCGCTCCTGGGACTCGGAGATGGCGAGCTCGGTGCCGTCCAGGCCGTCGTACTTTTTGGTCACGGTGTCCAGGTCCACGTACAGGCCGTCGGCAAGCTCGCCCACGGCGACCGAGACGCCGCCGGCGCCAAAGTCGTTGCAGCGCTTGATCAGGCGGCAGGCGTCGCCGCGGCGGAAGAGGCGCTGCAGCTTACGCTCGACCGGGGCGTTGCCCTTCTGGACCTCGGCGCCCGAGGTCTCGATGGACTCGGTGTTCTGGGTCTTGGAGGAGCCGGTGGCACCGCCGATGCCGTCACGGCCGGTGCGGCCGCCCAGCAGGATGATCTTGTCGGTGGGGGCGGGGCACTCGCGGCGCACGTGGTTTGCCGGGGTAGCGCCCACGACGGCGCCGACCTCCATGCGCTTGGCTACGTAGCCAGGGTGATAGAGCTCGTTGACCTGACCGGTGGCAAGGCCAATCTGGTTGCCGTAGCTGGAGTAGCCGGCGGCGGCAGTGGTCACGAGCTTGCGCTGCGGCAACTTGCCCTCGAGCGTCTCGGACACGGGGACGGTGGGGTCGCCGGCGCCGGTGACACGCATGGCCTGGTACACGTAGCTGCGGCCCGAGAGCGGGTCGCGGATGGCGCCGCCCACGCAGGTGGCGGCACCGCCGAAGGGCTCGATCTCGGTCGGGTGGTTGTGGGTCTCGTTCTTAAACAGGAACAGCCAGTCCTGGTCCTCGCCGTCGACATCGACCTTCACCTTGACGGTGCAGGCGTTGATCTCCTCGGACTCATCGACATCGGTCATGACGCCGGTCTTCTTGAGGTACTTGGCGCCGATGGTGCCCATGTCCATGAGACAGACGGGCTTGGCGTCGCGACCGAGCTCGTGGCGCATCTCCATGTAGCGGTCGAAGGCCTGCTGCACCACGGCGTCGTCGATCGTCACGTCGTCCAGGACGGTGCCGAAGGTGGTGTGGCGGCAGTGGTCGGACCAATAGGTGTCGATCACGCGGATCTCGGTGATGGTGGGGTCGCGATCCTCATCGCGGAAGTACTGCTGGCAGAAGGCGATATCCGCTTCGTCCATGGCAAGGCCGCGATCGGCGATAAAGGCGGCAAGGCCGGCCTCGTCGAGCTCGCGGAAGCCGTCGAGCACCTCGACGGGCTGGGGCTCGGGGGTCTCCATGTACAGCGTCTCGGGCAGGTCGAGCGAGGCGATGCGCGCCTCGACGGGGTTCACCACATAGTGCTTGATAGCCTCGATGGCGGCTTCGTCCAGAGCGCCCGAGATCATATAGACCTTGGCGGAGCGCACGGCGGGGCGCTCGCCCTGGCTGATGAGCTGCACGCACTCGCTGGCGGAGTCGGCGCGCTGGTCAAACTGGCCAGGCAGGAATTCGACGGCAAAGACGGCGCCATCGCTTGCGGGGAGCTCGTCGTAGGTCACATCGACCTGGGGCTCGCTAAAGACGGTCGGCACGCAGGAGCGGAAAAGCTCCTCGTCGATGCCCTCGACGTCGTAGCGGTTGATGATCCTCAGGGCCTCGATGCCCTTGATGCCGAGAATCTCGGTCAGCTCGCCCTTGAGCTGCTGAGCCTCGACGTCGAACCCGGGTTTCTTCTCCACGTAGATACGAGAGACCATTGGTTCCTGCCTTCCTGATCGGTTGGGCGTACGGTACGGTATGCGGCAGCGGTCGGTTTGCGGGGACTGCCCTGCGGTCGCCTTGAGCCACATGTTTGTAAACCTCACTATGATACGACAGCTCGTGGCGCGTTGAGGACGGCGAGGGTGCTACAGTGAAGCGCAAACAAGAGAAAGGCATCACATGGCATTTGTTTCGCTCGCCATCATCGCACTCGTGGCCTTTGCAAGCCCCTTCATCGCTTCGGCGATTCCCGGAAAACCCATTCCAGAAACGGTCTTTTTGCTCGTGTTCGGCGCGGTGCTGGGCCCGCATATGCTCGGCCTTATCCATGTGGATGCCGAGGTCTCGCTTGTGTCCGAGCTCGGCCTGGCCTTTTTGTTCCTGCTTGCCGGCTTTGAGATCGACCCTAAGAGCATCACGGGCGTCGAGGGGCGCTACGGCTTGGCGACGTGGGTCGTTACGTTTGGTATTGCCTGGCTTGCCGTGCGCTTTACCCCGTGGTTCTCGGTCAGCCATTTCGACGGTATCGCCGTGACGCTCGCCTTGACCTCGACGGCGCTTGGAGCGCTCATGCCCATCATGCGCGAGCGCTCGCTCACCGGCACGCGTGTGGGCGACTCGATTCTCGCGTATGGCACTTGGGGCGAGCTCGGTCCCGTGCTCGCCATGTCGGTGCTGCTGTCTGCTCGCACTGGCATCCAAACGCTCGTAATCCTTGGCTTGTTTGCGGTGGTTTGCGTGTTGCTGGCCGTGGTCCCAAGCCGCTCCAAGCGCGTCGGCAGCCGCTTCTTTGCGTTTGTCGAGGAGCGCGCCGATACCACGTCGCAGACCTTCGTGCGCCTGACGGTGCTCATCCTGGTCACGCTCGTGGCGTTCTCGGCCGTCTTTGATCTCGACATCGTGTTGGGCGCTTTTGCCGCCGGCTTTGTCCTGCGCTACATCATCCCCGAGGGCAACCATACGCTCGAGACCAAGCTCGATGGCCTGGCCTATGGCTTTTTGATTCCGGTGTTCTTTACCGTATCGGGCGCGAAGATCGATCTGACGGCCGTGGCGTCGCGCCCGGGCTTGCTCGTGGGCTTTATCGTGGCGCTGCTGATTATTCGTGCCGTGCCCATTCTCATCTCTATGAGCATTTGTCCTGCGACGCGCGATGTGTCGGCGTATGGCCGCATTACCGTGGCCCTGTACTGCACTACGGCGCTGCCGATCATCGTTGCCGTGACGAGCGTTGCCGTCAACGCGGGCGCGCTGTCGCAAGATATTGCGTCGGTCATGGTTGCCGCCGGTGCCATCACGGTGTTCTTGATGCCGCTGCTCGCGCAGCTCTTCTACCGCGTGGTCGACGCCGCACCGGTCGCTGCCGTGGCAGAGGTTGCCGAGCATCCATCCGATGCGCTCGACATCCTGCGCGCCCATCACGATTTGGCGAGCCTGCTCGCACGCGAGCACGAGCTGCTGACCTCGCATGGCCATGGTCGCGTATTCGAGGGCCTGCCTACGCTCGATACGATTGCCGAGCGTCTTTCCGCCGAGGCAGCGAGCGGCCACATCGATGCCCGCATCGTGGACGCGGCGCATCTTCTTGCCGATAAGACCTATGGAGACGAGGTCGACCCGTCCAAGCTGACTCCGCGTGAGCGCCGCCGCCTGGAGTGCGCCAAGCTCGCCGTGCACGAATACCGCCGCCGCATGCTGGAGCTCTACGCGCACGATGAAGCCCAGGACGACGACGGCAGGTAGTCGATACCCTCTCGGGGAAGCCGCGTCCCGCTTTGAAGGCTCGGAACGGGATGCGGTTTCCGCATCGGCCCCCATCGGGAAGCCACATCCCAGAATGGACACTCAGAGTGGGATGCAGTTTCCGCTTTGGACCCCTGCCGGAAAGCGCGTCCCAGTCTGAAGGTTCAAAATGGGATGTGGTTTCCGAAACAGGGGCCGTTGGGAAGCTGTGTCCCGGAATGGGCGCCCGGAGTGGGATACCGTTTCCGCAGGAGGCCCATTGCGGAAACGGTGTCCCAGAATCGACGTTCAAAACGGGGTGCAGTTTCCGCAAGGAGGTCCTGGGGAAACCGTGCCCCGTTCTGAGCTGAAATACCGGGACGCAGCTTCCCCTGCAAACAGAACAAGGCGCGCTGCCTGTAGTTGATGCAGGCAGCGCGCCTTTTGCGTTGGGCCTCGTTGGGGTTCGAAGTCGTGGCTTGCGACCTTTAGGAGCGGGCGGCTCCGTCGACGGGGAGCACGGCGCCCGTGACATAGGATGACATGTCGCTCGCTAGGAAAACGAAGGCGTTGGCGACATCCTCGGGCTCGCCCATGCGGCCGAGCGGAATAGTGGCGACGATGGGCTTGATGACCTCTTCGGGCAGGTTGGCGACCATGTCGGTCTTAGTCACGCCAGGGGCAACGGCGTTGACGCGGATACCCATGGGGGCGAGTTCGCGCGAGAGCGACTGGACCATGCCGTTGACGGCGAACTTGGACGTGGGGTAACCGACGCCGGAGGGCTGGCCGTACTTGGCGACCATCGAGCTCGTGGTAGTGATGGTGCCGCCGTGGCCGGCCTCGGTCATAATCTTGGCGGCCGCCTGGTGACCGTTAAAGACAGCGACGACGTTGAGGTCCATGACCTTTGCAAACTCCTCGGCCGTGTAATCCAAAAGGGGCGAGCGCTGGGAGATGCCGGCGTTGTTGACGACCGTATCGAGACCGCCCATGTCGGCTGCGGCCTGCGTAAAGGCCTCGGTCACGGCCTCGAGTGAGGTGAGGTCGCAGGAACGGCCCCAGACCTTGGCGTCGGGATAGGCGGCTGTCAGCTTCTCAACGGCCGCGTCGGCAGTCTCCTGGCGCGAGCCAAAGACGGTGACGGCAGCGCCCTCCTCGATAAAACGGCAGGCGATCGCATAGCCGATACCGCGCGTGCCTCCGGTGATGATTGCTTTCTTGCCCTCGAGCAACATGGTGCTTCCTCTCATCGCGGGCGGACATACACGGCACAGCATAGCGGCGGCAAAATACAGCTGCCGTCGCATATCGGCAAACGGTATCCACGGTTGTTGACGAACGGTCAAGTTGTTCAAACGTTAGTCGACCACTTCGTGCAAAAGATGTAACTAAAAGGGGCTCCCATCCAATCGGACGGGAGCCCCTCATGCGTTATTTGATTTGTCGAGAATCGGGCTAGTTGGCCATGACGCCTTCGGTCCAGGCCTCGACGTCCTCGATGCGCAGGACGTTGGCGACTTCGGCCACGCAGTCGACGCTGGCAAGCTCGGCGGCGGCAGCCTGGACGTCCTTCTCGAGCGCGCGATGCGTCAGGAAGATGACCGAGCAGGCATCGCTGACGCCCGACTTGCCGTCCTCGACCTGGTTGATGAGCGAGATCGAGATGTTGTGCTTGGCAAAGATGTCGACCGTCTCGGACAGGGCACCCACGCGGTCGGCGACCTTCAGGCGCACATAGTACTTGGTCTGGAGTTCGTCCATGGGCTTAAAGGCGAGGTTGTGGCCATAGGGCTCAATCTCGGGCAGCGGAGCCACGCCGCGGCTGATCTGCTCGGAGAGCGACAGGATATCGCCCACGACGGCGCTCGCGGTGGGGAAGGAGCCTGCGCCGGCACCGTAGAACATGGTCTCGCCCACGGCGTCGCCTACCACGTAGACAGCGTTCATGGCGCCGTTGACCTTGGCAAGCATGTGGTCGGCGGGGATCAGCGTGGGATGCACGCGGACGTCGACGCCGGCGTCGGTGTTGCGGGCGATGCCGAGCAGCTTAATGGTGTAGCCGAGTTCGCGGGCCTGGGCGATGTCCTCGGTGCCGATGGTACGGATACCCTGCTGGTACACATCATCGGTGGTCACGCGGGTGCCAAAGCCGATGGAGGCGAGGATCGCCGTCTTGCTGGCGGCGTCGAAGCCGTCGACGTCGGCGGACGGGTCGGCCTCGGCGTAGCCCTTGGCCTGGGCGTCGGCGAGCACGTCGGCGTAATCGGCGCCCTCGGCGTCCATGCGCGACAGGATGTAGTTGGTGGTGCCGTTGAGAATGCCGGCGATGGTCAGGACCTTGTTGCCCACCAAGTCGTGCTCGAGCGTGCTCACGATGGGGATGCCGCCGCCGCAGCTGGCCTCGCACTTAATCTGCACGCCGCATGCGCGCGCCTTCTCGGCGAGCGTCTCGACATGACGGCCCAGCAGGGCCTTGTTGGCAGAGACGACGTGCTTGCCGTTCTCGAAGGCGGTGGTAAAGATCTCGGTTGCGGGATGCTCGCCGCCGATCAGCTCGACGACGATGTCGACGGCGGGGTCGGTGACGACATCGTGCCAGTCGCTCGTAAAGGCCTCACGCTCAATACCGGCTGCCTCGGCCTGCTCCCAAGCAAGCGCGCAGGCGCGGGTCAGCTTAAGGTCGATGCCGTAGGCTGCCAGGTACTCATCGTGGTGGCTCTTGATCAGACGGGCCACGCCGCCGCCGACGGTTCCCAGACCGATCAGACCGACGTTCACGGTGCGCAGGGGTTCGCTCATAGATAGCTCCTTCGTGCATCTTATGGATGGATTAACCGCTTAAAGGTTGAGTGCATTCTAGCGTGAACCGAAGGCGCGTGCTCGCCAGGCAGCAGGAGTCGCACAAAACGGCACCCCCGAAACGCTGCGGAAACATTGGAAACATGCTCGCTACAAACGAAACTCCGTAACAAACTGTCAACGTTTGCGCCATAAGGTTTGCCCTGTGCGACTGGGGCATGCAGGCGCTCGTCGGCGTGGAACGACGAGGGCCAAGTCGAGAAGCCCGCTACGGCCTATGTGATTCAGGACGGCAAGTACATCGCCGCCTAAGTGCGCATAAAGCGCGACCGGTGAGGCCGTTTTATTCAGGGCAGGGACGCCTGTAACAGAACGGAAACATTACTTTCACACAATAAAGTGGCATTACTGCATAAAGTAATAAAAATACGCAGAATTATGGATAAATGAACAAATCCAAAGAAAAGTTGAAATAATCGCCACTTTCCTTAACTAAAGCGTCTAGTATTTTGCGAACGCCGAACACGGCGAAGGATGGCCTGTCGGGTAACCGAAACCCGACGAGATTTGAGAGGAGAGCCGCATGTCGAGCCTCACCGGTAAGTCATTGAACCCTGTTATGAATCGCAGGAGCGTTATCGCGAGCGCAGCAGGTCTGGGGGCGATGTCCATTCTAGCTGGCTGCTCCTCCAACGGCGGCGATAGCGGTTCCGCTTCGGGCGACGCTTCGTTTAAGATCGGCACTATCGGCCCGCTGACCGGCGCCAACGCGTCCTACGGCAAGTCCGTTACACAGGCTGTCGAGCTTGGCTGCAAGGATTTCTCGACCAAGGAGCTGCCGCTTGTCAGCAAGGCCGAGGACGACCAGGCTGACGGCGAGAAGGCCGTCAACGCCTTCAACACCCTGCTCGACTGGGGCATGCAGGCCCTCGTCGGTCCGACCACCACGGGTGCGTCGGTCGCCGTTGCCGCCGAGTGCGGTAACGACCCCGAGACGTTCATGATCACCCCGTCCGCGTCCTCCGAGGACGTTACCAAGGGCAAGGATTGCGTCTTCCAGGTTTGCTTTACCGACCCTAACCAGGGTGTCAACGCTGCCAAGTTCCTGGCGCAGAAGTATGCGGACGAGAAGTTCGTGCTGTTCTATAACTCCGGCGACGCCTATTCTTCGGGCATCGCAGATTCCTTTAAGGCCCAGGCCGCTAAGTCCAAGCTCGAGATTGTCGACGAGGAGACCTTTAAGGACGACTCCGCCACGAGCTTTACCAACCAGCTGACCAAGGCCAAGCAGGCCGGCGCCACCATGATCTTCGCGCCGATCTACTACACGCCGGCGTCCGTCCTGCTCAAGAACGCCAAGGACATGGGCTACGACGTCAAGATGATGGGCTGCGACGGCATGGACGGCATCCTGGGCGTTGAGGGCTTCGACACCTCTCTTGCCGAGGGCCTGCTGCTCATGACCCCGTTCTCCGCCGACGACGAGAAGAACGCCGACTTCGTCAACGCTTACAAGGATAAGTACGGCGATACCCCCGACCAGTTTGCCGCTGACGCCTACGACGGCGTGCATGCTGTGGTCGAGGCTCTCAAGGAGGCCGGCCTGGGTGTCGACGCCGACCCCACCGAGGTTGCCGAGAAGCTTCCCGAGGCTATGCGCAAGATTACCGTTGACGGTCTGACTGGCAAGCTCTCCTGGAACGACAAGGGCCAGGTTCAGAAGGACCCGACGGCGTACGTCATTACCGACGGCAAGTACGTACAGGCCTAATAGACCGCCTTACATAGAGCGGTTTTGATTCCAAGCAGGGGAGGTTTTGGCCTTCCCTGCTTGCTTGGTATCTAGGGACGATGTAACGTCCCTGTTTCATACATTAACTGGAAACCTATTCGAAAGGGGGATGTGGAACATGACGGTCTTTATCCAATACCTGGTCAACGGCCTGTCCATGGGCAGCGTCTACGCCATCATCGCGTTGGGCTACACCATGGTCTACGGTATCGCCAAGATGCTCAACTTCGCTCACGGCGACGTCATCATGGTCGGTGCCTATGTCTCGTTCTGCGCCACGTCGTATCTCGGCCTCCCGGGCTGGGCATCTGTAGTTCTCTCTTGTGTGGTCTGTACCGTTCTCGGTGTTCTCATCGAGGGTCTGGCCTATAAGCCGCTGCGCCAAGCAGGCCCGCTGGCCGTTCTGATCACGGCTATCGGCGTGTCTTACTTCCTGCAGAACGCCGCGCAGCTTCTGTGGGGCGCCACGCCCAAGAACTTCACTTCGCTCGTCACCTTCCAGGTGCCGGAGTTCTTGGCCAAGTTCAACGTAAGCGCCGTCTCGCTCGTCACCATCGTCGCCTGCCTGGTTATCATGGCCGGCCTGATGTTCTTTACAGGTAAGACCAAGATGGGCAAAGCCATGCGCGCCGTGTCCGAGGACAAGGCCGCCGCTCAGCTCATGGGCATCAACGTCAACCGCACCATCTCTATGACGTTTGCCATCGGCTCCGCCCTTGCCGCCATCGCCGGCGTGCTACTGTGCTCCTACTCGCCGGTGCTGCAGCCCACGACGGGCGCCATGCCTGGCATCAAGGCCTTCGACGCCGCCGTCTTCGGTGGCATCGGCTCCATCCCCGGCGCCTTTGTCGGTGGCATTCTTATCGGCATCATCGAGGCGATGGCACAGGCTTACATTTCCACGAGCCTTGCCAACTCCATCGTCTTTGGTGTTTTGATCATCGTCCTGCTCGTCAAGCCTGCCGGCCTCTTGGGCAAGTACGTCCCCGAGAAGGTGTAGGTGAGCGTTATGAAGTTTCTTAAAGATAAGCAGACGCGTCACGACTTTGTCACGTACGCCATGTGCATCGTGGCCTTCGCCATCGTGTTCTTTATGCAGTCTAACCATATGATTCCGCGCATGATCGCCGGTCAGTTGGTTCCCATCACGGCCTATATCGTCATGGCCATCTCCCTTAACCTCGTCGTCGGCATCGCGGGCGACTTGTCGCTGGGCCACGCGGGCTTTATGAGCGTCGGCGCCTATACGGGAATCGTCACCGCCGTCGCGCTGGAGAGCGCCGTCCCCTCCGATCCAATACGTCTTGTCATCAGCATCGTGGTCGGCGCTATCGCCGCTGCCATCTTGGGCTTCTTGATTGGTATCCCGGTCCTGCGCCTGAGCGGCGACTATCTGGCTATCGTGACCCTGGCTTTTGGCGAGATCATCAAAGAGATCGTCACCTGCCTCATTGTGGGTGTCGACTCCCGCGGCCTGCACGTGATCTTTAACATCACGGGCAACTCTACGATCGACGACCTGCACCTGCTCGAGGACGGCACCGCCATCATCAAGGGCGCCCAGGGCGCCTCGGGCGTGTCGACGTACTCGACCTTCCTCGCCGGTGCCATCCTGGTCATGGTCGCACTCGTGATCGTGCTCAACCTGGTTCGCAGCCGTACCGGCCGTGCCATTATGGCCGTGCGCGATAACAAGATTGCAGCCGAGTCCGTAGGCATCTCCGTCACCGAGTACCGCATGATCGCCTTCGTGGTTTCTGCTGCCCTCGCCGGTGCTGCCGGAGCTCTCTTCGGCGGTAACTTCTCGCAGCTCTCCGCCACCAAGTTCGACTTCAACACGTCCATTCTCATCCTGGTGTTCGTGGTCCTGGGCGGTCTGGGCAATATGCGCGGCTCCGTCATCGCGGCGGCGTTGCTTACGGTGCTTCCCGAGCTGCTCCGTCAGTTCTCGGACTACCGCATGCTCATCTACGCCATCGTGTTGATCCTGGTCATGATCTTTACCAACAACCCGCAGCTCAAGGCGTTCTTCGGTCGCGTCAAGGATCGCTTTGCTTCCAAGAAGGAGGTGGCAGCCGATGCCCAGTAAGTTTGAGTTCAAGAAGGGCAAGATGGTCCCGTATCCTTCTGGCGCCATCGTTCCCGACCGCGACCTGGGCGAGCGCCCGGCGCTCGAGTGCATCCACCTGGGCATTGAATTCGGCGGCCTTAAGGCAGTCGACGACTTTAGCCTGACCATCGGCAAGACCGAGATTGCCGGTCTGATCGGCCCCAACGGCGCCGGCAAGACCACGGTTTTCAACCTGCTCACCAAGGTGTATCAGCCCACGCACGGCACCATCCTGCTCGACGGCGAGGATACCTCGGGCAAGTCGGTCTATCAGGTCAACCGCATGGGTATTGCCCGTACCTTCCAGAACATTCGCCTGTTCAACACCATGACGGTGGAGGATAACGTTAAGGTCGGCCTGCACAACCAGGAGCGTTACTCCGGCTTTGAGGGCGTGCTGCGCCTGCCGACGTATTGGAAGCACGAGAAGGCCGCCCACGAGCGCGCCATGGAGCTGCTGTCCATTTTTGACATGGAGCACCTGGCAAACGAGCAGGCTGGATCGCTGCCTTACGGCGCTCAACGTCGTCTGGAGATCGTCCGCGCGCTTGCCACCAACCCCAAACTGCTGCTGCTCGACGAGCCTGCCGCCGGCATGAACCCGTCCGAGACCGCGGAGCTCATGGAGAACATCGTCAAGATTCGCGACACCTTTGGCATTGCCATCATGCTTATCGAGCATGATATGTCGCTCGTCATGAATATTTGCGAGGGTATCTGCGTGCTCAACTTTGGTAAGGTCATCGCCAAGGGCACGGCCGAAGAAATCCAGAACAACGACGCCGTTATCGAGGCATATCTGGGCAAGCAGGATAAGGGGGAGAACTAAATGGCAGAGCCGATGCTTTCCGTCTACAACATCAACGTCTGGTACGGCGCCATCCACGCCATCAAGGACATCTCCTTTAACGTCAACGAGGGCGAGATCGTTGCTCTGATCGGTGCGAACGGCGCCGGTAAGTCCACGACGCTTAAAACCGTCTCGGGCCTGCTGCGCTCCAAGACCGGCTCCATCAAGTTTATGGGCGAGGACATTACTCATACGCCTGCCGATAAGCTGGTGGGCAAGGGCCTAGCTCAGGTCCCCGAGGGCCGTCGCGCCTTTTTGCAGATGACGGTCGAGGAGAACCTGGAGATGGGCGCCTATACACAGCCCAAGTCCACGGTGGCTCCGGGCCTGGAGCGCGTCTATGAACAGTTCCCGCGCCTGAAGGAGCGCCGTCGCCAGGTCGCCGGCACCCTTTCGGGCGGCGAGCAGCAGATGCTCGTTATGGGGCGCGCCCTTATGAGCAACCCCAAGCTGCTCATGCTCGACGAGCCTTCCATGGGCCTGGCGCCGATTCTGATTGAGCAGATCTTCCAGATTGTCGAGGACCTGCACAAGGCCGGCACCACGGTGCTTCTGGTCGAGCAGAACGCGCAGATGGCGCTCTCGATTGCCACGCGCGGCTACGTGCTCGAGACCGGCAAAATCACCATGACCGGCACGGGCCAAGAGCTCCTACACGACGATAACGTCCGCAAAGCTTACCTCGGAGGCTAGCCAATCCAACAAAAGGGGCACTGACTATCCCGGTCAGCGCCCCTTTTTTAAGTTGCGGTGAAATAGGGACTAATTGGGGGTTCCAGACGCCAAAACAGTCCCTATTCCACCGCAACTTCATTGGGGCGTGCGACGATGACCGTCCCAAATTAGCACCCCTGCACCAAGCCAAGGCCCCGTTCTGGAGTGTTTCGGAACGGGGCCTTGGTGGTTGGGGTCTATCGGGTTTTGTTCGCTAGTCTACCTTTTGTCCGCATGTAGGGCAGAACTGGGCTTCGGGCACGAGCGGGGTTCCGCAGTGACGGCAGAAGCGGGCAGGCTCGGCCGGAGCTGCCGGTGTCGTCGGCATCGCAGGTGCTGCAGGTGGAACGGCGTTCTGCTGGGCGCGCTTCTGACGACGACGCTGCTTGCGCTGAGGCTTGGGCACTGCGGCTGTCGCACCGTTCGCGGCCTTCGCACGCTTCTTGCGGATGCAAAGGACAACAATCGTGCCACCGATGATGAGGATGATCGCCACGCCACCGCCAATAACAAACGGCAGGTGAGTCTGGACAAAGTAGAGAACATCCTCAGGCAGCGAATGGGGAATATTGGACTTGTAGATGTTCACGTGAAGCGTGGTGGGGTCATTCTGGTCGTAATAAGTCATCAAGATCTTTCGATCTCCGTCCATGAACGTGGGCATATGAAAAGCGGATTTTGATTGAAACTCGTTCCGGGCCCCAGTTTTTGCATCAACTAGGCATACTGAAGATTTGTCGCCGTCTTCAAACTCTCCAAGCAGGATGCCGCCGTCATGGGAAATATCGCTGAGATATCCATCGCCAAAAGGATAGCTAGTCGAGCTGACAATGTCATCACTTTCCAAGTCGTAAATACCGAGGATGGAATTCTGTTCATCTATATGGTAAACGCCGTCTTCTTCCTCAAAAAGATCGTTCGAGTCCTTCTTTGTATAGACGGGACAGAACTCCGTCGATGTTGATGAATAGGGCCAATCGGGTGCGTGGTCGTCATCGTTAAAAAGAACGCGCATGTTTCCGTCGCGATCTGCTTTTATTAACGCAGTGTCGCTCTGAAGATAAACATCGTCTGAGTTCGAGCTGGGGGTAATGAGGTAAATGTCCGAAGAGTTATCGTCTTTTTTAACGTTAACGGTCTTCAATTCTGTTGACCCCGTATCGCAATTGAAAACTCTGAGGGCAACAACGCCTTTCTCGCTATTGTCGGTCAAGACGTATAGACGACTCATTTCCCTTGAGAAGCAGGAGTCAGAGTAGAGGTCACCTTTATTTGGCCGATATGTCTGTATCAGTTTGTCGGTCTTGAGGTCATAGATCTCGACTTTCTTTAGCTCGTATTCATCATCACGGGTTTCCACAGCTGCTCTATTTCCGTCATCGGAGACAACTGCGCAACTTCCGGTGCATTTGGCTGAAATGATGGGGTGGGCTTTCTGAGTTTGGCTGTCTGGGGAGAAAATGACCAAATTGTTACCGTCTACCCAATAGAGTTGATCGCTGTCGGTGAAGCCTGCCAAATCACGGCTTTTTTCTGGGATGTCAATAGGTCTTGTGCTGCCGTCTTCGAAGTTGACGAGAGTTATGTTCTTCACATTAAGATCGTTGTCATAATCGTACAAATAGCCAAACTTTGTATGGCCGCTATTGATAATCCACGAGCAATCACTACTGGTCTTAAAGCTATACGATTTCTCAAGCTCAGGTGTCGGTACGCTGCCACTGGCTAATGCTGCGGGGGGGGGTAGCGAGCGGGCTGAGGGCTGCAAGGAGACCTATAGCGACCGCTGCAATCC
>URCU01000023.1:0-21700 GCA_900546425.1 uncultured Collinsella sp.
GGCTCGGAGATGTGTAAAAGAGACAGGTGTTTGGATCATGGTACGCATTGGGTATACCCGCAACGCTTGCCCGGCAACCTGCCAAAACCGTCATTCACCATTTGGGCAAACGCTACCGACGATGTGCAGGCAATAAAAAACCGCCCCGTATGGAGCGGTTTCGACCTTTATATATCGAGCGCCTCGGCCATCGCCGCCGTGGTGATCGCCGTGGTTCCACAGCAACTGCCCACCATTGCGGCACCGGCACGCCTCCATTCGATGCAAGCGCGCGCGAAGGCTTCGGGGTTCTCGCGCCACACAGGGCCATCCTGAGTTTGGACCGGATCGCCCACGTTGGGACGCACCGTGACGGGCGTAGTCGCCGATGCAACCATCCTGGGCACTGCCATGTTCGCGGCCGCAAGTGAACAGCAGTTAACGCCGACCGAGTTTGCGCCGTGCTTTTCGGCGTACAAAACGGCAGCCTCGATGTTGAGGCCATCGCCTAGCAGGTCGCCTTTATCGTCAACGACAAAACTTACCAAAACAGGCATGCCGTCGGCAGCATCCTGGGCGCCGGCAAGCATGGGCTGCAGATTACGGATAGACGTCACCGTCTCGATCAGCAGACCGTCAACACCAGCATTGAGCAGGGCGTATGCCTGCTCTCGCGAAATGCCTCGGATTTCGCGATACTCGGCAGAGTCTTCAGCAAACCACTCAATGCCGATCGGGCCCATCGAGCCCAGCAGCAGCTGAGGGTGCGCCTGGCGCGCATCATCGACGGCACCGCGATTGACCTCAGCCACGGACGGCGTAATCTGATCTTGCTTGAGGGCAAAGCTTGATGCCTGAAAGGTATTGGTAATGAGCACCTGCGCACCGGCGGCGACATACAGGCGATGGATACGAGAAACAGTCTGCGGCTCGGCAAGGTTCCAAAACGCCGGTGGGATGTCGGCGGCATCGTATTCACACATCAGCACGCTGCCCATGGGGCCCTGCGTCAACAGGGTCTCGCTCGACATGCGGCGCATAAGTTCCTCGCCGCCGGGGCGGTTGTAATAACTCGTATCCATATATATGTTTCGCTATTCCTCGACGCTGATTCCCTGCTTTTCGAGATAGGCGAGCCAGCGGCTCATCGTGTCCTCGGAAAGCGCATGTTCCATCATGCACGCTTCGGAATCGGCCCGCTCAAAATCGACGCCGAGCTCCTGGACCAAAAACGTGCGGATAAGGCGATGACGGTACCAGATAGCCGTGCCGACCTCGCGACCACGGTCGGTCAGGATGACCTTGCCGTAATGCGATTGCTCGACAAGCTCGGACGCCTTAAGCGCCGAAACCGCCTTATTGACCGATGCCTTGGAGACACCAAGACGCTGCGCGATGTCGACCGATCGCACGCCATTGGTCTCCCCTTCTTCATTTTCGATGCGAACCATGCACTCCAAGTAGTCTTCGTTCGCCACTGTTAGGTGCAGCTCGCGCGAGCTATTTGTCGTATCCATGACCTTCCGTCCCTTCTGCGTTCAAAGGCTGATTCTACCCCATCCGCCCGTCGCGGTATGCTGTGGCATACCGTGCTAGAGTTCTTGTTGCACACGACGACCAAGATTGGAGCGGTCTTTATGGAAAACAACACCACGAACCCCGACGTCCTTGAGCGCTTTTTGCGCTACGTCCAAATCAACACGCAATCCGAGGATGCAAACTGCGACCAGGTGCCTTCGAGCACCGTTCAGTTTGACCTTGCTAATGTGCTGGCCGAGGAGCTGCGCGAGCTCGGCGCGGCCGATGCCCATGTGACCGAGCATGCCTACGTCTGCGCGCATATTCCTGCGAGCGCGGGTGCGGAGGACAAGCCCGCCCTGGGTCTGATCGCACACCTCGACACCACCGAGGTTGCGCCGGGCGCCGGTGTGAAGCCGCACATTGTGCACTACGAAGGCGGCGATCTGGTCTGCGGTACCGTTGACGGCAAGCCCGTGGCCATGAGCACCGCCAAGCTTCCCGCCCTGAACGACCTTGTGGGTGAGGACTTTGTCTGCAGTGACGGCACCACGCTGCTGGGCGCCGACGACAAGGCCGGTGTCGCCGAGATCATGGCGCTTGTCGCGCGTATCGCTCAGGACCCCTCGCTGCCCCACCCCGCACTCGGCATTTGTTTTTGCCCGGACGAAGAAATCGGTCACGGCGCCGAACTGTTGGACATCGAGGCCTTCGGCTGCAAGTACGCCTACACGGTCGACGGCGGTCCCATTGGCGAGCTGGAGTGGGAGTGCTTTAACGCCGCCGAGGCAACCGTTCACTTTGAGGGCCAGTCCATCCATCCCGGTGACGCCAAGGGCCGCATGGTCAACGCGGGCAATCTGTTCTGCGACTTTAACGCGCTGCTCCCTTATACGCAGCGCCCGGAATACACCGAGGGCTACGAGGGCTTCTATCATCTTGAGGGCGTGTCTGCAACCGTCGACCACGCTACGGCGCGCTATATCGTTCGCGACCACGACGCGGCAAAGTTCCAGCAGAAGCTCGCGCTGATTGATTCCGCCGCAGCCCTGCTCAACCAGCGCCTGGGCGATGAACGCGTGACGGTCGAGATCAAGCAGCAGTACCGCAACATGGCCGAGATCGTGCGTGACTACCCCGAGCTTATCGATGTCGCCAAGGAAGCCTACCTTGCCTGCGGCATTGAGCCCCAGGTACTGCCGATTCGCGGTGGTACCGACGGTGCGCAGCTGTCGTTCCGCGGCCTGCCCTGCCCCAACCTTTCCACGGGCGGCTACTGCTACCATGGCGTTAACGAGTTTGTCCCGGTCAGCTCACTCGTCAAGATGACCGACGTCCTCCAGGAACTCGTCGCCCGCTTCGCATAGATCTGGCCGCACAAGCCCAATAGAGAAATCGCCCCGTCCTCACCAGAGAACGGGGCGATTATTTTTGGTGCACTGAGAACAGGTAGATGTGCGCCAGCCTCTTGGCGTAAGAAGTGTCCCAAACTGCCGGCACATAAGGAACGTCCCCAAGTGCCAAGTGTCAAGTGCCGCAAGAGTGTCCCCTTTGACTAGTCATTTAAGAACGTCCCCAATGACTACCACTACACAGCATCGCAGGTTGAGCCAACGTCAGCGAGCGCTGCCCAGAGCGAACAAGTTGGCATGAAAAAGGCAGGGCATTGACCTTCTGGTCATGCCCTGCCTTTTGAATGACAAATTGTCGCTCTGGGCGGCGCGCAGCGTCGAGCCGTTACGCGGGCTGGTAAGCCCGCGTAACTCTAATAGTTGGCTTCGTAGCCGTTGCCGTCACCGGTGGGCTCTTCGAAGTAATCGGAGCCGTCGCTCGAATCGTCGGAATCGTCCGAGCCACCCGACGAGGTCGCGGTGCCATAAGCGTAGTCCTCGGACGTATTGCTGTTGAGGTCACCGATCGTGGAGCTGGAGCCGTCTGAAAGGCCCATGGTGTTGGGACCCTTGGGATCCTCACCGGCGTCGACGCGGGCCATCATTTCCTTAAGCTCGTCTTCGTAGACAAAGACATAGCTCACGCCGTCGATCATAGTGCTGTCGTCAGCATACGAAGGCAGGTTGGCCGAGTAGATGCCCTCGACATCCATGCCACGCATGGCATTGACCGTGGAGACGATATCCTGAACGCTCATATCGGTTACGAGCATATCGGACAGCGAATTAACCAGGCCAAAGATCTTCGTGGCATCGAAGTTATTGAGAATCTGGTTGGCAAGGGCGCCAAGCACCTGACGCTGATGGCGCATGCGCGTGTAATCGCCGTCGGCATAGGTGTAGCGGCAGCGGGCATAGGTAAGGGCGGTAGCGCCGTCCATATGCTGCTGACCAGCGGTAATCTTAATATCCAGGTGCTCGGGATCGTCGACGTCGTCGGTCGCGTTGATGTCGATACCGCCAACCGAATCAATAAGCGACTGCATGCCGTCAAAGCTGACCTCAGCATAGTGAGAAATCTGCACGCCGCACAGCTCGTTGACCGCCTGGACCATGGCCTCGGCGCCGCCAACGGTGTGGCAGGCGTTGATCTTCATGGTCTCGCCCTTGTACACGACCTTGGTGTCGCGCGGAACGGAAATGAGCGTCGCCTGCTTTTGCGTGGGGTCGATGCGTGCCAGGATAATCGAGTCGGCACGATACGTATCCTCGCCCGGACGACCGTCGGTACCAAGAAGCAACACGTAGAACGGATCTTTTGCCTCATCGGTATCGACCAGAATCTGGCGCAGGTTGTTGGTAATGACATTGGAGTCACCAAGCTTGCCCATGATAGTGGCAAACCACAGACCTGCAGCGGTCGTGGCGCTCAGCAACACACCGAGCACGGCGATGAGCGCGACACGGCGAACCGTGCGGCCGCGACGGCGCTGACGGGCGCGCTCGGAATAGCGTGCGACATTGTCGCGACTGTAGATCTTGGCCTGCGCACCAGTCGAGGGTCTTCGGGTGTTATCCGCTAGGGGCTTCTTGTTAAACATAGGCAACCTGCATTAGTAGATGACGGGATCGGGAACGGTGGCATGTTCGACATGCGCGCCAAGCGCCTGCAGCTTTTCGACAAACCGCTCGTAGCCACGTTTGATGTGATGGATGGCCGAGACCTCGGTAACGCCATCGGCGATAAGACCGGCAACCACAAGAGCCGCGCCGCCACGCAGGTCGGGTGAGGTGACCTGTGCGCCCGAGAAGCCCTTGACGCCGTGAATCATGGCGTGATGGCTCTCGATACGAATATCGGCACCCATACGTACCAGCTCAGAGGCGAACATGAAGCGGTTCTCGAAGATGTTCTCGGTAATTACGGAGCTTCCGTCGGCAAGGGCCGAAAGCACCATGATCTGCGCCTGCATGTCGGTCGGGAAACCCGGGAACGGAAGCGTCTGGATATCGACCGGCTTGATGCGCTCGGCGCGATTGACGTGGACACCGTTCTCGATACGCTCGCACTCGATGCCCATAAGTTCCATCTTTTTGAGCACCATGCCCAGGTGGATGGGGCAGAAGCCCGTAACATCGACGCCGCGTTCATCGGCCATGAGGGCGCCGGCGACGATAAAGGTGCCGGCCTCGATACGGTCTCCCACCACGCAATGGGTAACGGGATGCAGCTCCTCCACGCCCTCGATGGTCACGACGGGCGTGCCCGCGCCGATGATCTTGGCACCCATCTCGTTGAGCATGTTGGCGAGGTCGACGATCTCGGGCTCGCGGGCCGCGTTGTCGATAACCGTGGTACCCTGCGCGCGCACGGATGCCATAATGAGGTTCTCGGTCGCACCGACACTGGCAAACTCGAGCGTGACGGTGGTACCGCGCAGACCTTGGGGCGCATTAGCGTTGATGTAGCCGTGGGCGGTGTCGAACTCGACGCCCAGAGCCTCGAGACCCAAGATATGCATATCGATCTTGCGAGCGCCCAGGTTGCAGCCGCCCGGCATGGCGATCTTGGCGCGATGGAAACGACCCAGCAGGGGGCCCATCACGGCCGTAGAGGCGCGCATCTTGGCGACAAGCTCGTAGGGAGCCTCCCAGGAATCAACCTGGGAGGTATCGATTTCGAGCGTGTGCTCATCGAGAACTTCAATCGTGGCGCCCATGCCCTTGAGCACCTTGCCCATCACGTGGACATCGGAAATATCGGGCACGTTCTGCAGCGTCGTCTTGCCCGGCGCCAGAAGCGTTGCCGCCATGAGTTTGAGCGCGGAGTTCTTGGCACCCGAGACGGGCACGGAGCCTCCGATGGCGTGGCCACCCTCAACGCGGATAATATCCAAGGTCTACCCTTTCAAAAAGCATGCCCGGGGTGGCTGGGCCATCCCGGGCATGATGTGTTCGCAAATGGTCGAACGCTAAATCGTTTGACTATTGGGCAAGCTTGAGCTTACACCATGCGATTTCATTATAGAGGTAGGCGCGGCGTGCATCATCCTCCGACAAATTACCCAGCTTCTCTTCAAAACCTTGAATATCAGCTTTAACCTTGTCGGCATCGACGGTCGCCAAATCGCAAGCGCGCTCGGCGAGAACGGTCACGACATCGTCCGCAACCTGGGCATAGCCGCCGGCCACGGCAAACGTGTGGTCGACAGTGCCCATGGCCTTATCGGAAACGCGAACGTAACCGCGGTCGATCGTGCAGATTTCGCTGGAGTGAGCAGGCAGAACGCCAAACTCGCCATCCGTAGACGGAATCGACACAAACGCAGCGTCACCCTCATAGGCGAGGCTCACGGGGCACACGATGCGGATACGCATAACCTACTTCTCCCCCATCTTGCGGGCGCGCTCGCGCACGTCCTCAATCGTGGAAGCATAGCGGAAAGCCTGCTCGGGCAGGTCATCGGCCTTGCCGTCGACAATCTCGGCGAAGGAGCGGACGGTATCCTCGACACGGACGTAGACGCCGGGGTTGCCGGTGAACTTCTCGGCAACGTGGAAGGACTGCGAGAGGAACTGCTGGATCTTACGAGCACGGTTGACCGTAAGGCGCTGCTCCTCGGACAGCTCGTCCATACCCAGAATGGCGATGATGTCCTGAAGGTCGGAGTACTCCTGCAGGAGCTCCTGAACCTTGACGGCGACACGGTAGTGCTCCTCGCCGACGATCGAGGGATCGAGAGCGTCCGAAGAAGACGCGAGCGGGTCGATAGCCGGGAACAGGCCGAGCGACGAAATGCTACGCGAAAGAACCGTGGTGGCGTCGAGGTGCGTGAACGTCGTGGCAGGCGCAGGGTCGGTCAGGTCGTCTGCGGGGACGTAGACAGCCTGGACGGAGGTAATGGAGCCCGTCTTGGTCGAGGTAATGCGCTCCTGGAGGTCGCCCATCTCGGTTGCCAGCGTGGGCTGGTAACCAACGGCGGACGGCATACGGCCCAGCAGTGCGGAAACCTCGGAACCTGCCTGGGAGAAGCGGAAAATGTTGTCGATGAACAGCAGAACGTCCTGACCGCGATCGCGGAAGTACTCAGCGGTGGTAAGGCCGGCCAGACCGATGCGCAGACGCGCTCCGGGCGGCTCGTTCATCTGACCATAGACCAAGCAGGTCTTGTCGATAACGCCAGACTCGCTCATCTCGAGATAAAGGTCGGTACCCTCACGGGTGCGCTCGCCGACACCGGTGAACACCGAGGTGCCGCCGTGCTCCTGGGCGAGGTTGTTGATGAGCTCCTGAATCAGAACGGTCTTGCCGACGCCGGCGCCGCCGAACAGACCCGTCTTGCCGCCACGGATGTAGGGCTCGAGCAGGTCGACGGCCTTGATGCCGGTCTCGAAGATCTCGGTCTTGGTGGTGAGCTCGTCGAAACGGGGCGCTGCATGGTGGATGGGGTAGAACTCCTCCACCTCGGGCATGGGCTTGCCATCGACGGGCTTGCCCATAACGTTCCAAATACGGCCGAGCGTCTTGGGGCCAACGGGCATCTTCATGGGCTCACCGGTATCGGTGGCGATGAGGCCGCGCTGCAGGCCGTCGGTCGAGGACATGGCGACCGTGCGGACGACGCTGCCCGGAAGCTGGCTCTCGACCTCTAGGATCGTGCTCAGATGACCGATCGGGGTCTCGGCCTCGACCGTGAGCGCGTTGTAGATCGGGGGCACCGCACCGTCAAACTTGACGTCGACGACAGGACCGATGATACGCACGATGCGACCATCACCGGCAGTCGTCTTCTTGGTGGCTTCCTCGACCGCAAGCTTTACGGTGTTATTAGCCATTACTGTTCCTCCAATGCTGAGGCTCCGCCGACGATCTCGTTAATCTCGGTCGTGATCGAAGCCTGACGCACGCGACTATACGTGCGGGTAAGGGTCGAGATGATCGCGGTGGCGTTTTCCGTCGCGGAGTGCATGGCCTTGCGGCGTGCACCCTGCTCGGCGGCCGCCGAATCGATCAGGGCCTGGTAGATGACCGTCAGGATATACGACGGTACAAGCTTGCCGAGAACATGCTCGGGAGAGGGCACGAACTCGAACGTGGACGAGATGCGCTTAGGGGCGTCGGTCTCGTTCTTACGCGGACCGTGGGCCATAGCGATCATCTCGGGGTCGAGCGGCAACAGATGCTCGACGCGAAGCTCCTGATCCACGCGGTTCTTGGCGTGGTGGTAGACAAGCTCGACACGGTCAAGCTCACCGGCACGATACGCATCGCAGATATGAGAGGAGATCATGCGGGCCTGATTGAAATCGGGCTCAGAGGAGTTGCCCTCAAAGTGCATGACGACGTTTGCGCGGTCACGGAAATACGTGGCCGGCTTACGCCCGCACGCGATGATCTCGCACTCGATGCCGTCGTTCGCCCAAGAAGCGGCGAGCTTTTCGGCCGTGCGCTCCACCGTCGTATTGAAACCGCCGGCAAGGCCGCGGTCCGAGGCAATAACGACAATCAGGCCATGCTTGACGCTCTCATGCTTCTGCAGCATGGGATCGGTGCCCGAACAGGAGGCGTCGCCGGCAACCGTCAACATGACGTCGGTCAGCGCCTCCTTATAGGGCTCGGCCTGCTTGGAGCGATCGAGAGCACGACGGATCTTGGCCGTAGAGACCATCTCCATCGTGCGCGTGATCTGCTTGGTCGTGGTAACCGAGGAGATTCGCTTCTTAATGTCGCGAAGGTTGGCCATGGGGCTTAGTTCTCCTCTGATCCAGAAACATCCGAATGGTGCTTGGCCATGAACTGCTGCTTGAAGTCGCCGATGACGCGCAAGAGCTCAGCCTTGGTGTCATCATCGATCTTCTTGGCGCGAACCTTGTCGAGCAGCGAGCCAAAGCCATTGTCCATGTACTCGATGAGCTCGGCACGGAAAGGCAGCACGTCGGCGATCTCCAGGTCATCCAGGAAGCCCTCGTTGCCAGCGAACAGCGTAACGATCTGCTCGGAAACCTCGAACGGCTTGTAGCGCGGCTGCTTAAGGAGCTCGGTCATGCGAGCGCCGTGGGTAAGCTGCTTTTGCGTGGCCTCGTCGAGGTCGGAGCCGAACTGCGTAAAGCCCGCGAGCTCCTGGTACGAAGCAAGGTCCAGACGGAGGTTGCCGGCGACCTGCTTCATAGCCTTGGTCTGTGCGTCACCACCGACGCGGGACACGGAGATGCCCACGTCGACTGCCGGGCGCTGACCCTGGAAGAAGAGCTCGGACTGCAGGTAGATCTGACCATCGGTAATGGAAATGACGTTGGTCGGAATGTAGGCCGAGACGTCGCCGTCCTGGGTCTCGATGATCGGCAGGGCCGTCATGGAGCCGTAACCGTTCTTCTTGGACATCTTGACGGCACGCTCGAGCAGACGAGAGTGCAGGTAGAAGATGTCGCCAGGATAGGCCTCGCGTCCGGGCGGACGATGCAGCGTCAACGACATCTGACGGTATGCCACAGCCTGCTTGGACAGGTCGTCGTAGATGACGAGCACGTGGCCGCCGGGGTTGGTCTCGCTGGCGGGCTTACCGTCCTCGCCGTTGTACATGAAGAACTCGCCGATAGCGGCACCGGCCATAGGCGCGATGTACTGCATAGGGGCGGAATCGGCAGCGGTGGCCGAAACGATGATGGTGTAGTCGAGCGCACCGTGCTGAGCGAGGGTCTCGCGGATGTTGGCAACCGTGGAGGCCTTCTGGCCGATGGCGACATAGATGCAGACCATGCCCTTGCCGCGCTGATTGAGGATAGCGTCGATGGCGATGGCGGTCTTACCGGTCTTACGGTCGCCGATGATGAGCTCACGCTGACCACGGCCGATAGGCACCATGGAGTCGATGGCCAACAGGCCGGTCTGAACCGGCTCGCACACCGGGGTACGGTCGATGACGCCGGGGGCCTTGAACTCGATAGGACGACGGTGCGTGGCGACAATGTCACCCAAACCGTCGATGGGCTGGCCGAGCGGATTGACGACGCGGCCGAGCATGGCACGGCTCACAGGGATATCCATAATGCGGCCAGTGGTGCGGCACTCGTCGCCTTCCTTGATGGAGTCGACGGCACCGAACAGAACGGCGCCGACCTCGTCACGGTCAAGGTTCTGGGCAAGGCCGAAGACGGTCTCACCGGTATCGGAGCTCTTGAACTCCAGAAGCTCGCCTGCCATGGCGCTCTTGAGGCCGGAAACGCGCGCGATGCCGTCGCCTACCTCGTCGACCGTTGAAACCTCATGCGTATCGACCGTCGCGGAGAGGCTCGTGAGCTGCTCCTGCAGTTTCTTGGCGATATCCTGGGCATTGAGGGTTTCGGACATTAGGCTTCACCTCCGTACGAATTAGCAGAGTTTGCGAGGGTCTCCTGCGCGATGCGCAGCTGCGTCTTGACGGAAATGTCACGACGCTCGCCGCGGGCCTCGAGCACCAGGCCGCCCACGATAGACGGGTCGACCTGCTCGATAAGGAATACCTTGCGGCCGAAGTCCTGCTCGCATTTCTTAGTGATGGTTTGACGCAGCTCGTCGTCGAGCGGGATCGCCGTGGTGACGGTCACGCCCACTACATCCTCGTCTTCCTCGGCAACATACTTAAAGGCAGCTGCCACCTTGGGAAGAAGGTCGAGCTGGTCGCGCTTGGACATGGTGTCGAGCACGGCGATGATCTCGGGGCTGGCGCTAGCCAGACGCTCGATCATCTCGAGGTCCTCGAACACATGGTTCTCGGCCTTGGCGGCTTCCAAAAGGGAGCGCGCGTAGGTCTCGAGTACCTTGTCCTGATAGCGGCTAGTCGGCATTCAGGCTACCTGCTTCCTGGATGTAGCGCTCGATGAGCTTCTTCTGCTCGGACTCGTCCTCGAGTGCCTCGCCCACGATCTTGGTGGCGACGGCAACGGACAGGTCGGCGATGGAGCTCGCGGCACCGGCGTAGATGGACTTGCGCTCGTCCTCGACGGTCGTATGGGCCTTGGCGATGATCTCCTCGGCCTCCTTGTGAGCAGCCTCGATGATACGGGCGCGCTCGGACTCGGCGTCCTTACGGGCCTCGAGAACGATGTCGGCAGCCTGACGACGGGCGTCGGTGACGATCGAGTCGGACTCAGCGCGCTTGGCGATGGCCTCCTGCTTGGTCTTCTCGGCCTCGTCGAGGCTCTCCTCGATCTTCTTGCCGCGCTCCTCCATGGTTTTCATGATGCCCGGCAGGGCGACCTTTGCCAGCACGATCCAGATGATCAGGAAGGCGATAAGCGCCGGGATGAACTCCGCCATCTTAGGGATGAGGATGTCCGCACCGGCAGCGCCGTCCTCGGCGAACGCGGAAACCGGCATAAGCAGCGCGGCCGCGGACGCGGAGAGTGCGATCGCGCTCTTCTGGGATGAAAGATTCATACTTGACGCTCCGTGCTATTTAACGATCAGCGCGACAACGAAGCCGATCAGAGCCAGAGCCTCGCCGAAGGCGGAGCCCATGATGAAGACGGTGAACACGCGGCCCTGGACCTCAGGCTGACGGGCCATAGCACCCGTAGCACCCAGAGCAGACAGGCCGATAGCAAGACCAGCGCCGATAACACCGAGACCGTAACCGATAACTCCCACGATTCCTCCTTTGTCGTGCGTGTCTTATTTCACGCAGGATAACCTTTTTATAACTGCCGGGCTCCATGGGTACGGGCACCGGCGGTTTAACGAATTGCCTTACCTTTAAGGCGCGAACGGAAGATTACTCCTCCTCCGCGACCTCCTCTGCCTCGGAGACATACACGGCGGTAAGGACCGTGAAGACGTAAGCCTGGATGGCGCCGACCACAAGCTCGATCGCATAGATCAGGATGAGGATGGCAAGCCAGGCCAGCGAAGGCAGGGCGCCGACGGCGTGGGCCGCGGAAACCTGCTGAAGCAGCGGCTGCATGAACATGCTCGCCATGATGGCGAACGAGCCCATGACCACGTGTCCTGCGAACATGTTGCAGAACAGACGGACGGCGAGCGTGATGAGGCGCAGGAAGGTCGAGAAAAGCTCGACGACCCACACAAGCACGTTCATCGGGAAGCTCACGCCCTGCGGGGCGAGGCTCTTGATGTAGCCGATCACGCCGTGAGCCTTGCATCCGTAGTAGATGAAGTACACGAAGGCGAAGATGGCGAGCGCGGCGGTGGAGCCGATTGCGCCGGTGCCGGGCTTCATTCCCGGGATCAGGCCGATCATGTTATTGATCAGGATGAACAGGAAAAGCGAGCACAGGAACGGGAAGTGCTTCTTCCAGTTCTCACCCACGACGCCCTTGCCGATATCGTTCTCGACGTACTCGATGATGTACTCGAAACCGTTGACGAAGAAGCCCTTGGGAACTAGGGTCTGCTTCTTCTTGAACACGGCCAGGACGATCAGGAGCACGATCGTGGAGACGATCAGCCAAAACGAGTACTGCGTGATGCCGCAGCTCAGATCGCCCACGACAGGGGTGGAGCTGAACTCGCTGACCAGATGATTAATCTCATCAGGCAGCTTTTCAAAAATTTCCACGACTTACCTTTCGACCTCATGAGGATCTCGCAGCGCCTTGGCGACGCGAACCGTGCAGGCGGCCATAAAGACCACGAAGCCGATCGCCTCGCCCAGGAGGAACATGCGAAATGCCTCTCCGAACAACGCAAACACAACCAAGGTAAAGACGAACAGGGCGACTGCCGAGACCGCCAGACTCACCATGCCCTTGAGCATGTCCGCATTCTGCTTATCGTCAAGAACCGGCTTGAGCGTAAAGACAAAGGGAAGGAAGGCAATTGCGCCCGCGATGGCGCCTGCAACGATAGCGAGCAGATCGGCTATCTGAAACACTGGCTTCCTCGCTTTCCTTTTTACGCCTCACGGCACAGTCCCAGCCAAACATTGGTGACTATTGTACGAGCCAATCGCTAAAGTACAACCGTAAAACAAACGGTTAATACGCACCTGTACGTTTTCTTAAGGCCTTCTTTATGCCGCAGGTACGGTAATACGTTTTTTCGAACCCCTCAGGGCAAAACGTCCGTTAACAGAAGTGCGCGTGGACGACTTTTGCTCGCCCGCGCGCACCATTTCTTCGTATTTGTGACCGTAGCCGACAAGGCCCAACGACTAGAGCGTGCCGTAGATGCGGTCTCCGGCGTCGCCCAGGCCGGGAACGATGTAGGCGGCCTCGTTGAGATGGTCGTCGATGGCGCACGTATAAATATGTACGTCGGGGTCCTTTTCGGTCAGTGACTTGAGGCCCTCGGGCGCGGCGACGATACACAGCATGCGGATATCCTTGACACCGCGCTCGCGCAGGTAGCTGATGGCCATCTCGGCCGAACCGCCCGTGGCGAGCATGGGGTCGACAACCAGGCAGATGCGCTGATCGATATCCTTGGGCATCTTGCAGTAATACTCATGCGGCTCGTGGGTGACCTCGTCGCGCTCCATACCGATGTGGCCCACGCGAGCGGAGGGCACCAAGTCGAGGATGCCATCGACCATGCCGAGGCCCGCGCGCAGGATAGGAACGATGGCGAGCTTCTTGCCGGCAAGCTGCTTAAACGTGGCAGTGGTGATGGGGGTCTCGACCTCGACGTCTTCCATGGGCAGGTCGCGCATGGCCTCGTAGCCGTCAAAGAGCGCAAGCTCGCGCACGAGCTGGCGGAACTGGTTGGTGCCGGTGCTCTTGTCGCGCAGGATCGACAGCTTGTGCTGGACGAGCGGATGGTCGACAAGCGTCACGCGGGACGTATCGTAGGTGACGGTCATGGGTTGATTGCCCCTTTCGTTGCGGCCGGAAGATGGCCTTGCTGACAAGACGCCTGGCGACATTGTTGCCTCGCGCCGTGCATAAGTTTAACGGTTTGTTGTATCGAGCAGCTCGTCGCAACCCTACTGAGCGGTGTTGAGCGAACGCTTGACGGCATCACGCCAACCAGCGAGGTTGCTCTCACGGCGCTCGGCGGACATGTGAGGATGGAAGACTTTGACGATCTGAGCGTTTTGCTCCAGCTCATCCAAATCCTCCCAATAGCCGACAGCAAGGCCCGCCAAGTACGCGGCGCCAATCGCCGTGGTCTCCACCGTCTCGCACTGCAGCACGGGGATATCCAGCAGATCAGCCTGGAATTGCATGATGAACTCGTTGCGCGAGGCACCGCCATCGACGGACAGGCGCTCAATCGAAAGTCCCACGTCCTGCTCCATGGCGCGTAGTACGTCATAACTCTGGTAGGCCATGGACTCGCAGGCCGCACGCACAATGGTCGCGCGACTCGAGGCGCCGGTCAGGCCGCACACGATACCGCGAGCATGCGGGTCCCACCAGGGAGCGCCCAGGCCTGCGAAGGCGGGGACGAAGTAGCAGCCCTCGTTGTCGCTGATCGAAGTGGCGAGTTGCGCGGACTCGCTCACGCTCGAGATGATGCCCATGTTGTTGCGCAGCCAATTCATGGTTGAGCCGGCGGCAAAGATAGAGCCCTCGAGCGCATAGCTGATCTTGCCGTCCGCGGCGATACCGATCGTGGAGACCAGACCGTTCTTGGATTCGACGATCTCGTCGCCGGTGTTCATGAGCATAAAGCAACCCGTGCCATAGGTGTTTTTGGTCTGGCCGGGATGGAAGCAGCAGTGGCCGAACAGCGACGCCTGCTGGTCGCCCGCCACGCCCATGATGGGTGGCATGTTGGTCATGATGTCGCTCGCGACGCGGCCGTAGTCGCCCGAGCTCCAACGAACCTCGGGCATCATGGAACGTGGAACGTCAAAGAGCGCCAGCAGATCGTCGTCCCAATCGAGCGTATGGATATTAAAGAGCGCGGTGCGGCTGGCATTGGTGTAGTCGGTGGCAAAGACCTGACCGCCGGTGAGGTTGTAGATGAGCCAGGTGTCGATGGTGCCGAACATGAGGTCGCCCGCCACCGCGCTCTCACGCGCACCGTCAACGTTGTCGAGGATCCACTGCACCTTGGAAGCCGAAAAATACGGATCGAGTGTGAGTCCCGTGCGGGAGCGCACCAGTTCTTCTGCGCCCTGCTCGACCAGCTCGTCGATCAGAGGTGCGGTGCGACGGCATTGCCACACGATGGCGTTATAGATGGGTTGGCCGCTTATGCGGTCCCACACCACCGTGGTCTCGCGCTGGTTGGAGATACCGATGGCGGCAATGCGGTCAGAATGGATGCCGCTCTTAAACTGGACCTCCATCATCACGCCGATCTGGCTGGCAAGCACCTCCGTGGGATCCTGCTCCACCCAGCCGGGGCGCGGGAAGCTGGTTTTGACGCTACGGCGCGCCTGGGCGACGATGCAGCCGTACTCGTCGACGATGGTCGCGAGTACCGAGGTAGTGCCGCAGTCGAGCGCCATGATGTAGGAACCGCCAAAGCTAAACGAGGCGTCTTCCATACCCAGGCTACCTAGATTCAACGACATCGCTTACACCTTTCTATTGCATCGGGTCGGACAGGACCCGCTCGATCTCTGATGCGGGGAGCGCGCCTTGGCGCAGGATCTGGAGCTCGCCGCGCTGAAACGACACGATGGTTGAGGCGTCGCGACACGGGGTCTCACCTGCATCGACAGCCACATCGACCCCCTCCAGGATGCGCTCCTCCACCGTGACAAAACTTGCCGGCGCGGGCGCGCCGTGCGTGTTGGCGCTGGTGCAGGCAAGAGGGCTGCCGCAGGCGCGGATGAGCGCCTGAACCACGGGCGAGGCCGAAGCGCGAAGTGCCACCGTGTCGTCGGCGGCGCGCATAAAGGTCGGCACGCAGGGGGCCGCCTTGACCACGATAGTCAGGGCGCCCGGCCAGCATCGTCGGGCGAGCACGCGGGCCTCGTTAGGGATATCCACGCCATAGCGGTCGAGGGCCTCGGCATCATCGACCAGCCAGGCAACCGTTTGGGTGAGCTCGCGCTGCTTGAGGGTAAAGATGCGACGATATCCGGTACCGAGGGCGGGGGCCGCGGCGCCGTTGACGGTGGCCTGCGGATCGCGCGGCCACGGCAGAGGTTCACTTGTATCTTGTGGAACGGCATCCGAGAAGGCGTTGACCGCCACGGCGACACCGTAGACCGTCTCGGTTGGAATAAGCGCCAGGCCACCGCGACCGAGTAGCTCGGCCGTGCGCTCGACTGCAAGCCGATGCGGCTCGCGCGCTCCCTCGTATACCCGATAGACCGTCTGCATGTGTATGCCAGCCCCTTACGCTCTGGTGCAAGTTTGTTTACTGTGGGGCATTCTCGCACGAAACGTTCAACCTATTTGCCCAGAGCGCATGTTGGTTTGGTGAGCGGCTCTAGTAGTCGGTGAAAGTGAGGGGGTTATTGGACAGCTACGAACTTCTTTGGTCTTCCGGCGTGACGTTCTTGGGCGGCGTAACGTTCGATGCTGTCTATCGTTATCATCCGACGACCGTCGACGAGTTCAACATCGAGCTTTCCGGCTTTGACCAGCGCGGTAATCCGCGGAGCGGAGACTTTGAGGTCCAGTGCTGCGTCTTTAAATGTGCGGCACGCCGCTTCCCGAGCGCCCTCGTGGTCGATTTCGACTGAAAGGGCCACGACCTCGGCCGAGCGTTCGTACCCTGCCGGAGTCAAACCGTTGTTGAGATCGTCGGCCAAAAACGCCATCAGCGCCTCGGTGGCATGGGCAATCGCTTCTTCGCGCGTATCGCCATCGGCAAAGGCGCCGGGAATCTGCGGGAAGCTGGCGCAGTAACCGTCGTCTTCTTTTATGAGAACGCAGTCATAGGTAAATCGCTGCCTCATTTTGCCTCCAACTACCATCCAGCTTGGCGACGAATACTTGCCCACGTGCCCTTCTTTGGTCGATCACCACCAGAGCCGTTCACGGTGACAGCACGGTCACCAGAAACATACTTAGCATGACTACCGACTTGCGCGACCTTCACGAATCCATCGTGCTTGAGTAGGGCAATGATTTCCCGAAAGGTAGGAGGTTGCATGGGCCGACCTCTTTCAGCCGTCCTAATTATAAACTACTTTATAATTTTTGCTAACCAGTTAATAAATATTACTGGCGCTGTTTGGGCTCGGTGACGATGGCTCGGACGATGCGGGGGCGATCGGTGAGGTCGTGGACGATGCGCACGTCCGACAGACCCGCTTGACGACAGAGCTCGGCCGCAGCGTCGAGCGCGCCCTCGTAGAGCTCGCAGGCAAACAGGCCGCCGGCGCGCAGCATGTAGGGCGCCGCGTTGAGCAGACGGCGGAAGATATCGAGGCCGTCGGCGCCGCCCTCGAGCGCCAGGTCGGGCTCAAAGTCCTTGACCTCGCGCGGCAGTGAGCGCATGACATCGGTGGGGATGTAGGGCGGGTTGGAGACGAGTACGTCAAAGGTGCCCCACTCTTCGCGGGGAATGGAGCTCACCAGGTTCGTGAGGCTGAAGGCGACCTCGTCGGACGTGAGGCCAAGCGCATCGCGGTTTTTGGTAGCAAGGTCGATGGCGCGCGGCTCGATATCGGTAGCAGTGCAGGTGACGTGGCCGCGACGCTCCCAGGCAAGCGAGAGCGAGATGCAGCCCGTGCCGCAGCCGACCTCGAGAACGCGGGCAGTGCGGGGCTCGGCTGGGGCAGGTACGTTGGCCTCGGCGGCATCTTGCACGAGAGTCGTCTGTTGGTCGTTGCCCTCAATGGCGATGCCGTATTCGTCGAGCTCGGGCTCGGGGGTTTCCATGGCCTCTACTTCTGCCGCCTGCGCGGCGGCTTCCTCGGCCTCGCGATCGGCAAGCTCCTCGGCATAGGCGCGGCTACCGAGCACGTCGCTACCCAGCGCAGCCTCATCGGCGGCCGTCAGGTTGGCGGCACGGCGCTCGGCGGTCGCGCGTTCGTCGGCCAGCGCCGCCTCGGCTTTGCGAGCCTGCTCGACCTCATCGTTCCAAGGCAGCTCCACGCGCTGGCGGGCGGCGGCCTCGGGGCTCAGTACCTCGGTATCCAGGTAGTTGAGGACTTCTTCGACGAGCATCTCGGTCTCGGGGCGCGGGATGAGCACGCCGGGGGCGCACGCAACATCGACCATGCGAAACTGCGTGCTACCGGTGATGTACTGCAGCGGCTCGCCCTTCGCGCGACGGACGACCGCCGCGTGCATGGTCTCGAGCTGCGCCGCGTCGAGCGTCTCGTCCATGCGCATATACAAGTCGATACGCGCCAGGCCCGTTGCCGCGCACAGCAGCCACTCGGCAGAAAGACGGGGGTGTTCCTCGCCGCGCTCGGCCAGGTACTCCTTGGTCCACTCGAGACAACGCTTGATGGTCCAGATCTCGTTTGCCATGGGGTCCTCCCCTCTTAAGCGCCGGGCGGCGCACGAATGTCGGAGCAGATTGTACGCGAGGCCAGCGCTTGGCAAGGGACGATTGAAGGCGATTATCGAGAATCAGCCCAGAATTTTGCACCGGGCTCGCTCAAAGTGTTCATTCGCCGACGTCCATATCTGCATCCGTCAAGCTTTTGGCAAGGTTGCCCCAAAACTGACCAATATCTAACCAAATACTTGCCACATCGCTTGACGCGCGACGCATCAAAAATCGCCCCGCGACTTCTTGAACGATTTTTCGAGCATTATTTTTAAAAATGATAAGTAAATTTAAGCAGGTAAACAACTTAATTGCTATTAAAGAAGATTGAATAAACTCACAAAGCAATGTGCCCGACCTAGTCATTGGGGACGTTCTTAAACGACTAGCTGTCAGGGACAGTCTTCGCAGCCAGCCACAAAGAACCGTCCCCATCTGCCGGCACAAAAGGGGCGTCCCCAACTGCCAAGTGCCGCAAGAATGTCCCTTTTGACTAGTCATTTAAGAACGTCCCCAATGACTACCCAAGAGAACGCCGCAGGTAGAAAGCGGACAGCGAGCGACGTCCAGAGCGAACAAGTTGGCATGAAAAAGGCAAGGCATAGACCTCCTGGTCATGCCTTGCCTTTCGAATGACAAATTGTCGCTCTGGACGTCGCGCAGCGTCGAGCCGTTACGGCGTTTGGTAAAACGCCGTAACTTAAACAGCCTGTGCCAGCTTCTCGGCTCGCTCGGCGGCGGCAAGTGCCTCGATGACGGTGCCGAGCTGATCGCCCAGAAGGACGCCGTTGTAGGTGGAGTTGAAGCCGATACGATGATCGGTCACGCGGTCCTGGGGCTGGTTGTAGGTACGGATCTTCTCGGAACGGTTGCCGTGGCCGATCTGGCTCTGGCGCTCGGCGCCGAGCTCGGCCTGCTGCTTCTCGAGCTCCATCTCGTACAGACGAGCGCGCAGCATCTGCATGCAGACCTCGCGGTTCTGGATCTGGGAACGCTGCTCCTGCGACTGCACCACGGTGTTAGTGGGCAGGTGGGTGATGCGCACGGCGGAGTAGGTGGTGTTAACGCACTGACCGCCAGGGCCGGAGGCACAGTAGGTATCGATGCGCAGGTCGGATTGGTTGATCTGAACGTCGATCTCCTCGGCCTCGGGAAGCACGGCGACGGTTGCCGTGGAGGTCTGGATGCGACCCTGGGACTCGGTCTTGGGGACGCGCTGGACACGATGCACGCCGGACTCGTACTTCATGACGGAGTAGACGCGGTCGCCCTCGACCTTAAACTCAATGGACTTAAAGCCGCCGGCCTCGCTGGGGCTGGAGTCGAGCACGGTAGTCTTCCAGCCGCGCGACTCGCAGAAGCGCTGGTACATCTTGTACAGATCGCCGGCAAAGATGGCCGCCTCGTCGCCACCGGCGGCGGAGCGGATCTCGACGATGGTGTTCTTGTCGTCGTTGGGGTCGCTCGGGATGAGCATGTACTTAATGTCTTCCTCGAGCTGGGGAAGCTTGGCCTCGTTTTCGGAGATGTCCATCTGGAGCATCTCCTTCTCGTCCGCGTCGGTCGTGTCGCGGAGCATCTCCTTGGCGGCCTCGATGTCATCGAGCGCGCCGATGTACTCGCGCGAGGCCGCGATGAGGTCGGACTGGTGCGCGTACTCCTTGTTGAGACGCGTGAACTCCTTAATATCGGAGGCGACGGCCGGGTCGGAGAGCTTCTTCTCGAGCTCCTCGTAGGCCTTGATGATTTTTTCGAGCTTGTCGCGCATGGCGGGACTCCTTTATATACGTGAAGGTGAAAATCGGCAGAGTTGATGGGGCGCGCGGCGCCACTGCGGGGGTAAGCCCGGCTAGAGCATGTCGATCTTCAGATACATGCGCATCCCTTCGCGTATGGGGTACATAGTTGCGGTCTAACCCATACATGATAGCGTGCGCAGGCAAACCTGCATATAACCCGCACGGAATGATTGGACGTAGCCGCTGGGGACGTTCCTTAACGATTAGTCGTTTAAGAACGTCCCCAACGGCTAGCAAAGGGACTGTCGCTTTGTCACATTCTAGAGCGTCTGAAGCAGAGCGACGAGGAAGCGGATGCCTTGGAGGTAGGCGCGGCGGGTGATGCGCTCGTTGGTGCCGTGGACGCCGCGATCACACTCGTCGTCATCAACCACAAAGGCCGAGAAGCGAATGCATTCAGGGCAAATGTGCTGGTAGTTGGCAGCGTCGGTCGCACCGATCACGGTCGAGGGCACAATTGCCACCGGCTCGAATGATCCGTTTTCCTCCGTCCCCTTTGGATCACGGAAATAGCGGGCGGCGATGGAGCGAACCGCCTCGAGGCCAGGACCACCGATGCGCGGGGACGGCGAGGGTTCGGAGCTGCCGGGGCCCAGCTCCACTTCGACACGACCGGCAAGGTCCGTTGCGGCAATTGCCTCGCGGCAGCGCGCCACAACGTCGGCCACGCTCGTGCCCTCGAGCATGCGGAAGTTAATGTTGGCCCACATATCCTGCGGCATTACGTTGGCGCCGGTGCTGCCACCCTTGATTTGCGTGGGCGCGCAGGTGGTCGTCACCAGCGGATAGAGCTTCTTGCTGGCAAGGCAATCGCGAACGATGGCACCCCCGTTGGCGGCAATTTCATCGGCCGTGTAGAGCCCCAACTCGACGAGTTGGGCGGCAAGCAAGTCGGTCACGCGCGTCGGCCACTCGATATCGCAGATTGCGGTGATGGCACGGCTGAGCACCTCGAGCGACGTGCCGCCGTAGGGGTTAGAAGAATGTCCACCCTTACTCTTCGTCTTGAGCACGATATCGGCATAGCCCTTCTCCGAGAGGTCGGCGTGCATGAGCCAACCCTCGCCCGCGCTGTACTCGGCAGCCGAAACGATGCGGTAGTCGCCCTCGTCGATCAGGTACTCAAGCTCAATGCCGCGCTCCTCGAGCGCGTGGCCGATGGCGCCTGCGCCGTACTGCGTGGTTTCCTCGTCCTGGCCAAAGGCCAGGAGCAGCGTGCGCTCGTGCTGCCAACCGTGCGCCAGCGCATACTCGACAGCCTCGAGAATACCTGCGACCTGGTCCTTCATGTCAATCGCGCCGCGGCCCCAGATGTAGGTGTCGTCCACGTGCCCGCTAAAGGGGGCATGCGTCCAGTCGGCCTCGGTACCCGGCACCACGGGGACCACGTCCATGTGACCCATGAGCATGACGGGGTTAAGAGCCGAATTGCTGCCGGCAAGCGTCACCAATAGCGAATGGTCGATAAGCTCGACCTCGCCCGCCGCGAACACGCGCGGCCAGGCCTGCTGCATATACGCGCGCAGGTCGTCGAAAGGTTGCCAGTCCACCGCCTCGGCATCCATGCTCGAGATGGTCGGAAACGACAGCACGCGGCCCAAGCGCTCGCACGCGCCTGCCTCTGTCTCTTATACACATCTCCGAGCCCACGAGACGCGTAGTAATCT
>URCU01000024.1:0-21636 GCA_900546425.1 uncultured Collinsella sp.
CAGATGTGTATAAGAGACAGCTGTTTAAGGCCTCTGAAGGCCCAAGCAGGAACTATTCCACCGCAACTTATTTTGGGGAAGAGGATGCAAGCCGGGCATACAATGGATGTCGTTGTGTTGAGCTTACCGGGAGGTTGCTATGTGGGCATACGAGACGACGTTCTATCAGATCTATCCGCTGGGCTTTTGCGGAGCTCCGCGCGAAAACGCCGCCCCCGTTGCCGAGGATGAGCTCGCCCCTGCCGCCGATGCCGCTGCCAATCCCGATGCCCCCATCATGAAGATTGCCCAATGGGCCGATTACCTGCAGGAACTTGGCATTGGCGCCGTGCTCATCAACCCGCCGCACGAGTCCGATAGCCATGGCTACGACACGCGCAGCCTGCGCCACATCGACCGCCGCCTAGGCAGCGATGCCGACTTTGCCGCCGTGTGCGAGACATTGCATGCCCATGGCATCCGCGTGGTACTCGATGCCGTCTTCAACCACGTCGGTCGTGGCTTTTGGGCCTTCCGCGATGTGCAGGAGCGTAAGTGGGACTCGCCGTACAAGGATTGGTTCCACATCAGCTTTGACGGTGACTCGTGCTACGGCGACGGCTTTTGGTACGAGGGCTGGGAGGGCCATTTTGAGCTTGTGAAGCTCAACCTGCAAAACCCCGCCGTGGTCGATTACCTGCTTGAGTCTGTGCGTCACTGGGCCGAGGTCTTTGGCGTCGACGGTCTGCGCCTGGACGTCGCCTATATGCTCGACCGCGACTTTATGCGCCGCCTGCATACTTTTACCCGTGAGCTCAAGCCCGACTTTGTGCTGATTGGTGAGACGCTCCACGGCGACTACAACCAGATCGTCAACGACGAGATGCTCGACTCCTGCACCAACTACGAGTGCTACAAGGGCCTGTACTCCAGCTTTAACTCGGTCAACATGTTCGAGATTGCCCACTCGCTTCATCGCCAGTTTGGCGGCGACCCCTGGTGCATTTATCGCGGCAAGCATCTGCTGTCGTTTGTCGACAACCACGACGTGCCGCGCCTGGCGAGCATCCTGACGGACAAGTCCTGCCTGCGCCCCGCCTACGGCATGCTCTTTGGTATGCCGGGCATTCCGTGCGTCTACTACGGCAGCGAGTGGGGGATTGCCGGCGAAAAGGGCGGCCCCGATGGCGACTGGGCGCTGCGACCTGCGCTCGATGAGCCTGCGCCCAACGAGCTGACGGCGTTCATCACGCAGCTTGCGCACCTGCGCTCGGCCGACGATGCGGCGGCCCGTGCCCTCAACTACGGTGCCTATCGCAACGTGGTGATCCAGAACAAGCAGCTGCTGTTCGAGCGCGCCTGCGACGACGCGACGGTGCTCGTGGCGGTCAATGCCGTGAACGAGCCCTACACCTTTGGAGCCGGCGAACTCAGCGGCTCCTTCGTCGACCTGCTTGCCGACGATGCGCCCACGGTCGAGCTGACGGGCGCCCTTGAGCTTGCGCCCTACGAAGTGCGTTATCTGTTGAGGGCCTAGCTCGTGGCCACGCCAGATGAGGGTTATCAGCATATTGAGCATGGGTTTGAGCCCGTGTTTGACGAGCGCTCGCGCGTTTTGGTGTTGGGGTCGTTTCCCTCGGTGCTCTCGCGTGCCAATGCCTTCTACTATGGCAACCCGCAGAACCGCTTTTGGCGCGTGATGGCCGCGTGCCTCGGTGTGCCCGTGCCGCCCAACGAGGGCGATCCTTTGGCAAGTGGTGAGCTCGCGACGCTCGATGCCTCGATTGCCGCCAAGCGGGCTATGCTGCTCAACGGCGGTGTGGCCCTGTGGGATGTGATCGAGAGCTGTGACATCAAGGGCTCAAGCGACGCGAGCATCAAAAACGTCGTTCCGGCGCATGCCGAGCGCATTACCGGCGCAGCTCCCATTGAGCAGGTGATATGCAACGGTGGTACAGCTGGCCGGCTCTACAAGCGCTATCTACAAGAGCGCACGGGGCTGCCGGCCATCGTTCTGCCGTCGACAAGTCCCGCCAATGCGGCGTGGCGCCTGGAACGTCTTGTCGAGCGCTGGCGCGAGGCCGTTGATTGGGGCGCTCTGTAATTTAGATATCTGATTGGGCGCGGGTGCCGAGGTGTTTCATGATGGCATGCCAGATCGGTGTGGGCAGCGCGGGCTTGGCGCGCACCATGCCGTCGGCATCGACGCTTTCGGCATTGCCACCGCCAAGCAGCTGCGCATGCTCTATGGAGCAGCCCATGCGCACAGCGCCCACAAGCTTATCCATCGCTTCCGAAAATGGCCGACGCAAGAGGCCCATGCGTGGGGAGTGGCGAAGCGCTGCGATGCCGGTGCCGGTGCAGACGACAATGCCACCGCACCACAATTGGTTATGGCGCTCGCATGCCTTGTGCAGGCGAACGGCGGTCCCATGCGCCTGCTCAGCGCCCTCTTGTGCGGCTCGAATCACGGCATAGACACGCGTTCCCGTACCGCCAAAGCGCTCAAGCGTCTGCTCGATACCTGTCAGCGTCTCATCGTCAGCCACATCTTCAATGGCCAGCACGATGCCGTCCGCGGCGCTGCCGCCATCATCCGTCCCCAGAGCGACCAGACGGGGGAGCGAAGTACCGGAAAGCCGGGTATACGCCGCGATGGCATCCTGCAGGTCCCAGAGCAAAAACTCAAGATCGGCGCTATTGGGAATGCTGATATACGCAATGGTTTGCAACGTTTTTGGTACATCGCCGCGTGCGGTCGTCTTCATGCCGCCTCCTTTCCGGTTGGTTTCCGTTTAGGTTACACCGTCTGGTGGCGCTCCGCCGCGCTATCCTAGTGCAACCCTTACGAAAGGAACGCCATGCGTCTGCCCATGAATACCTCGCTTGCCACGCTCAAGCCCTCCGGCATCCGCCGGATCAACGCACTCGCCGCGCAGCATCCGGGATGCATTGCGCTCGCGCTCGGCGAGCCCGATTTTCCCACGCCCGATGTGATTAGCGCTGAGGTGACGGCCTCGCTCAATCGCGGTGACACGCATTATCCGCCCAACAACGGTCGCCCTGCCCTGCGCGAGGCGCTGTCTGCCTACATGGGGGATGCGGGCCTTACGTATTCTGCCGACGAGGTCATTCTGACCGACGGCGCGACCGAGGCCCTGTCGGCAACATTTATGGCCATGCTCAACCCCGGCGACGAGGTCATCATCCCTACGCCGGCTTTTGGTTTGTACGAGAGCATCGTCGTGGCCAACCACGCCAAGGCGGTCTTTTTGGATACGGAGCCTGCGCAATTCCAGATTGACGAGGACGCACTTCGTGCTTGCGTGACGCCGGCGACCAAGGCCATCGTCATCTGCACGCCCAACAATCCTACGGGCTGCATCCTCGACGCGGCATCGCTCGGCGCCGTGGCGCGCGTAGCGGAGCAGGCGGGCATCTACGTGGTCTGCGACGACGTATACAACCGTCTGGTCTATGTGGACGGCTACGAGCGCTTTGCCCAGCGCCACCCGGAGCTGCGTGAGCAGACGGTGGTCATCGAGAGCTTCTCCAAGCCCTGGGCTATGACTGGCTGGCGCCTGGGTTGGCTCGCAGCCGCAGCCCCCGTCATCGCCGAGATCGCAAAGGCCCACCAATACTTAGTATCGAGCGCCGTCTCCTTCGAGATGGACGCCGCGGCCCGAGCCCTCACCGTCGACCCAACCCCCATGCTCAAAGTCTACCGAGCCCGCCGCAAACGTGTACTCGCAGCCTTAGACGCCATGGGCCTCGACGTAGTTGAACCGGCAGGAGCCTTCTACACCTTCCCGAGCATCAAAAAGTTCGACCTAACCAGCGAAGACTTCTGCATCAAAGCCATCAAAGAAGCAAACGTAGCCCTAGTCCCCGGAAACTGCTTCGGAACCGAAGGCCACATCCGCCTAAGCTACTGCGTCTCCGACCAAAATCTGGACGAAGGCCTAAATCGCCTGTCCACCTTCATTTCAACCTTATAACCCAACGGGACGCAACACATCAGCCTACCGACCCAAGCATTATGAGTGGGGCGCGCCGGCCAACGGACACGAGGATTCGCAGCAAAGGCAACGTAGCTCCGGCCGGGAGGGGCAGGGCGAGTTTTCCGTAGATTCCGCACGAGCCGAAGGCCACTTAATGTGGCCTTCGTGCGAGCCCAGGACTTGACCGAGCGGAAAACTCGCCCTGCCCCTCCCGGCCGGAGCGTATGCAGGGTTTGTGTACGAATCCTCGCGCCCGTTGACCGACGCCGGGGTCCCCGCCATAATACTTTCGGTTCACGCACGAATCCGCTGCCAGAGACAGCCGGTGCAAACGGGCATTGCCTGCGAGCTTAATGGGACATCCCGCCAGCCGAGGTGGTCGAGTAGATATGTCTTCTCGCCCCCGTCGCTCATGCAGCGCGGGGGCTTTCTTTTTGGACATGCCCCCGTCACGTCCTTGTGGCGGACCGTGCCCGGAAAGAATTCGAGGAGGTGTAATTCATGCCCCAGCAGTACAAAATCGACAAGGTTGCAGAGATCGAGTCCCGTATCGCCGAGAACGCCGGTCTGTTCGTCGTCAACTACAACGGTCTGACGGTTAAGCAGGCTCAGGAGCTGCGTCATCAGCTTCGCGAGTGCGGCGCCGAGATGAAGGTCTACAAGAACAACCTGGTCAAGATCGCTCTCAAGAACCAGGAGCAGCCCGAGCTCGACGAGATCCTCGCCGGCCCCGTCGCTTATGTGTTCTACGAGACCGAGCCGGTCGAGGCCGCTAAGACCCTTAAGGACTTCTCCGCTAAGTCCAAGGGTGTCCTTGAGATCAAGGGCGGTATCTCCGACGGCAAGGCCGTTTCCGCTGATGATGTTAAGGCTATCGCCGAGCTGCCCACCAAGGATCAGCTTCTCGGCCAGATCGCCGGTCTCATCTCCGGTTTCGCTCGCGACATCGCTGTCTGCGTCAACGGCGTTTCCTCTGGTCTCGCTCGTTCGATCCAGCAGGTCTCCGAGCAGAAGGCAGCCTAGTCGCTGTTTTCACCCGCGGCGGCAACGCCGCACCCCTGGCGCATTCGCGCCGTGTTTTAACTGATCTCCGTGCATCCGCACGGAAACCGAAAGGACTTAGAAATGGCTAAGCTTACCACCGATGAGATCATCGATGCTCTTAAGGAAATGACCCTTCTCGAGGCTTCCGAGCTCGTTAAGGCTATCGAGGACACCTTCGGCGTTTCCGCCGCTGCTCCTGCCGCCGTTGTCGCCGCTCCCGCTGCTGGCGCTGCTGAGGCCGAGGAGAAGACCGAGTTTGACGTCGTGCTCGAGGGCTTCGGCGACAACAAGATCCAGGTCATCAAGGCCGTCCGCGAGCTCACCAACCTTGGCCTGAAGGAGGCCAAGGAGGTCGTCGAGGGCGCTCCCAAGGCTGTTCTCGAGGGTGCCAAGAAGGAGGACGCCGAGGCTGCCAAGGAGAAGCTCGAGGCTGCTGGCGCTGCTGTCACCCTCAAGTAATCAGGCTCTCTCGCCAGATTTCTTTGCAGACGGGGTTCGCATTGCGAGCCCCGTCTTTTTTGTTTTGGCCCCTCATTCTCATTGCTCGGCACGCAGAACACCGCTGTCTTCGCCGTGCCAATCCCGTTACCGCTGGGGCGTAAAATTGCACCATTCGAGCAATAATTTGCGTTGACCTGCTGAAGAATTGCGTTTGCCTTACGGCGACGTATGTCTCCGGCGGTAAGATACTTCGGTATCGCAATTTGGTCTGCGGCCGTCGCGCCGCACGCACAGGGCGCATTCTGCGCCTGCGAAAGGATCCTTGAATAACATGAAGGCAATCATCCCCGCCGCCGGTCTTGGCACGCGTTTTCTGCCTGGCACTAAGTGCACGCCCAAAGAAATGCTGCCGGTGCTCGACAAGCCGGTCATTCAGTATGTCGTTGAGGAGGCACTCGACCCCGAGGAGGTCGACGACGCCATCATCGTTACCTCTCCCGGTAAGCCCGAGCTGCTGAGCTACTTCCAGCCCGATCGCTCGCTCGAGAATCTGCTGCGCGAGCGCGGTAAGGACGCTTACGCCGATGCTGTTGCCCATGCAGGTGGCATGCCGGTCGACTTCCGTTATCAGTACGAGCCCAAGGGCCTCGGTCACGCCATTCGCTCTGCCGCCGACGCTGTGGCGGGGGAGAACTTCCTGGTTCTTCTGGGCGACTACGTTGTGCCCAACCGTGACATCTGCGACAAGATGCTTGCTGTCTCCAAGGAGCACGGTGGCGCTTCGGTTATCGCCGTTGCCGCGTGCGCTCCCGAGGAAGTCAGCCGCTATGGCGTCATCGCCGGCGATCGCGTGGGCTCGCTCGAGGGCTTCGAGAATGCTGCCGACGACGAGCCCGGTGCCGTTTGGCGTATCGGCGGTCTGGTCGAGAAGCCCGCTCCCGAGGCGGCTCCGTCCAACCTGTACATCGTCGGTCGCTACCTGCTGAGCCCGCTGGTCATGGACCTGCTGGCCGATCAGCAGGCCGGCAAGGGCGGCGAGATCCAGCTCACCGACGCTATGGCCCGTTCGCTCGACCGCGAGGCCATGTACGCTGTCGTCATCGACCCGCTCTCGGGCTACGACACCGGCACCCCGTCTGGCTGGATGGCCACCAACGCCCTCATGGCCGCAAGCGATCCTCGCTTTGCCGGCGCCTTCTGGGACGCCATCGACGAGCGCGGCGGTTTGATGCGCAAGTAAGCCTTCGAGCATCAACATTTACGGGTGCGGACCTCGGTTCGCACCCGTTTTTTTTCAGCCAATGTGACAAAGGGATAGTCCCTTTGTCACATCCTGCCGCTTCACCTGATTTCCTTCCAAGCAAAAGGGCCGTCCCGTGAGGGGCGGCCCGATTTGGCTGTGGGTTCGCTTGTCAGATGCTATTCGACCGGATGGCCGCACTTGGGGCAGAACTTGGCTTCTGGTACGAGTGGGGTGCCGCAGTGGCGGCAGAATTTCGGGGTAGAAGATGCGACCGGCTGCTGGGGAATGTCTGTGAGAGGCTCCCCTGACGATCGCCATTGTGTATCAAATGCCGAATCAGCAGAAGACTGTTGAGCGACCTGTTCCTGCTGGGCATACTTCTTGTGGCGGCTGCGCTTGTGCTTCTTTGCTTTGGGTGCGGTGCCAGCGATGCTTGTTTGAGCTGCGGCGCGCTTTTTGCGACGGATGCAAACGACTGCGATGCCGCCGATGATCATCAGGACAAGCGCAATCCCACCGCCAATAACGATTGGCATGTTGTCCTGGGCAAAGAAGATGAGTTTTTCGATCGGGCTATAGTGGATATTCGACTTGTAGACGTCGATGTGCATCTTCGTGGGGTCTTCGGCATCGGAATAGTCCACAACGATTTTTTGGTCGTTATCGACGAACTCGGGGAGGCAATAGCTATCCGATTTAGTTTTACTGTCGACCCTCTGGCCTGTCTGGGTATCAATGAGGCGAATGACGGTTGAACTGTCGTTTGAGATCGAGGCCTGCACGATATTGCCGTCTCTCGAGATGTCGGTATTATCACCCCAGCCCTCGTCGTCGTTTTTTATTAAATATCGAATTTGCTTCCCGGTGTTTGGGTCAATAACAATAGTGTCGTAGTTTTCGCCAGTAAAGGCTAGAAAATATTTCCCCCAATTCTCTCCCCAATTGTAGATCCAAATTTTATTACCGTCGGCTACTTTATCGATGTTGCCATCGTAATCCGCCATGAAATAGGTTATATATGGCGAATCGTCATCGTCGCTGGCAGTCCCTATGAGTAGTTTATCGGACCCGTATACCCTAGTTACACTATTACATTGGGCGTTGCCTGGTATCTCTTTAATTGACGTGGAGCCATCGGGAACGTCGATTATCTTGAGCTTTCGATTCGAGCAGACATACAAACGCTTTCCGTCCCTTGAGAGGACGGCATTCAAATCGCCTTTTTCGAACTTGTACGTAAATGTTTTCTTATTTGATTGCAGATTGAAAACGCAAAAATCCCCGTATTTGCCATCCGAACAATAGGCAGTCAAGCTGTTTCCGTCTTCATTAAGCTCGATGCTGCCGGCCTCTAATTTCTTTACGTGTATAGAGTAAGCGACCCGTTGTTGATCTTCGACGGAATAGACGATGACCTTGCCGTCTTCCAGCCAATAAAGATACTTGTTGTCCCAAGTACTCTGAACATCGGACAGGCAGGATTTCGGTATGTCGATAGGAGTGATTTCACCGCTCTTAAGATCAAGCCGTGAATAACCGTAATATACATAATTAGCGTTATCGTTATCGTCGAGGTCATAGTCATGGTCGTTGATGATGGCATAATTTCCGTCATCCGTGAACCATGCAGACGGATTCTCGCCTTCGACGTCAACAGTTAACGACTTCTCCAGCTCCGGTGTCGGTAGGCCGTCAGCTAATGCCGCGGGGGGGTGGCCAGCGGGGTCAGCGCCGCTACGATGCCGATTGTGACCGCGGCGATCCTCCCGCCTTTTCGGATGCTCTTGAACATGGCAATCCTTTCGTTGGGTTATACGTAACTATCAAGTATCTTCATGCTGGAGTCGAGGAATCTGTTGCGCAACATTGCCAAACGGTTGTAAGAAGGCGGCAGTCTCATTGTCACGTCCTGCCGGAAAGTGCGACCCACAATTTGGCCGAATTCTGGGATGCGCTTTCCGGTTGGGGCCCCTAGCGGAAACTGCGACCCGGAATATCGGCTCAGAACGGGATGCGGTTTCCCAAACAGGGCTCAATCGGAAACTGCGACCCAGTTTGAGGCCTCAAAACGGGACGCAGTTTCCGCCCGATTAACCCTCACCGCTATTCCGCCATTCAGCGGTCGGCACCAGCAGTCTCGTTCACAGAAAATATATGAACAGATGTTCGATGCACACCAATCTACCTGCGCACTCTCTGTCGAAAAACTTTGCTACTCCAAAAACTCAATCGCGTCAAGGCTTTTCTTGCTCAACGGTCGTTACCTGATAGACTATTAGGTTGCGATAACTGGCGAAGCTATGCCTCGCCAACCCACCGAGCATTTCCGTGAAGGAGGAAAAACCTGGTGACCTACGCATACACTGCCACTGAGCGCAAGCGCGTCAGCTTCGGGAAAATCCCGGAGGCCATGGAGCTCCCCAACCTTATCTCTGTTCAAAGGGAATCCTTTGAGCGTTTTAAGGACGAGGGCCTTCGTGAGGCGTTCAAGGAATCCAGCCCCATCCAGAGCCAGAACCATGTTCTCGAGGTTACCTTCGGCGAGCATCAGTTCGGCGACCCCGCGCACACCGTCGAGGAGTGCCGCGAGAAGGATATGACCTATCAGGCTCCGCTTCTGACCGACGTTCGTCTCACCAACAAGGAGACCGGCGAGATCAAGGAGCAGCTCGTCTTCATGGGCGACTTCCCCATGATGACCGATCAGGGCACCTTCATCATCAACGGTACCGAGCGTATCGTCGTCTCGCAGCTCGTCCGCTCCCCGGGCGTGTACTACAGCTCCGAGATGGATTCGGGCAAGCAGATCTACAAGGCCCAGATCATCCCGTCCCGCGGTGCCTGGCTTGAGTTTGAGGTCGACAAGCGCGACCAGCTCATGGTCTCCATCGACCGTAAGCGCAAGCAGAGCGCCACGATGTTCCTGCGCGCCCTTGGCATCGCCGTCACCAACGACGACATCATCGAGCTGCTCGGCAACTCCGATGTGATCAAGCGCACCCTGGAGCGCGATACCGCCCTCACTCGCGAGGACGCCCTCATCGAGATCTACCGTCGCCTGCGCCCGGGCGAGCCTCCCACCGTGGACGCTTCCCGCAGCCTGCTCGAGGGTCTGCTCTTTAACCCGCAGCGCTACGACCTGGCCCGCGTCGGTCGTTACAAGGTCAACAAGAAGCTCAACCTCACCACCGAGGAAGAGGTCACGGTGCTCACCGACGAGGATATCGTCGCAACGCTGCGCTACCTCCTGTCCCTCGCTGCCGGCGAGCAGGGCTTCAAGGTCGACGACATCGACCACTTCGGCAACCGCCGCATCCGTACCGTCGGCGAGCTCGTCGCCAACCAGTTCCGTATCGGCATGAGCCGTATGGAGCGCGTCGTCCGCGAGCGCATGAGCTCCCAGGACATCGACGAGATCACCCCGCAGTCGCTCATCAACATCCGCCCGATCGTGGCCTCCATCAAGGAGTTCTTCGGTTCCTCGCAGCTCTCGCAGTTCATGGACCAGGCGAACCCCCTGACCGGTCTGACCCACAAGCGCCGTCTGTCCGCACTCGGCCCTGGCGGTCTTGCCGGCCACAAGTCCGGCTCCAGTCGCCGCACCAACGTGCCGACGGCCGTCCGCGACGTTCACAATTCGCACTACAGCCGCATGTGCCCGATCGAGACCCCCGAAGGCCCCAACATCGGCCTGATCGGCTCGCTCGCCCTCTACGCCCGCGTCAACGAGTATGGCTTCATCGAGGCCCCGTTCCGCCGCGTCGAGAACGGCGTTGCCACCGATCAGATCGACTGGATGACCGCCGACGAGGAAGAGAAGCACGTCATCGCGCCGGCCAACACGCCGCTCGATCCCAAGACCAACGAGTTCATCACGACCGATGCCGAGGGCAAGATCGTCCGTCCGCACACCGTGATCGCCCGTACCCGCGACTTCGACGGCTCCTTCGGCGCTCCCGCCGACGTGCCCGTCGAGGACGTCGACTACATGGACGTCTCCCCGCGTCAGATGCTCTCCGTCGCAGCCACGCTGATTCCGTTCCTGGAGCACGATGACGCCAAGCGTACGCTGATGGGCGCTAACATGCAGCGTCAGGCCGTGCCGCTGGTTCACCCCGCCGCTCCCTATGTCGGTACCGGCATGGAGCGTCGCGCCGCTCTGGACTCCGGCGAGGTCACCCTGGCCAAGAACGCCGGCGAGGTCATCTTTGCCGACGCCGCCAAGATCATCGTCAAGCATGCCGGCGGCATGGACGAGTATCACCTGGCCAAGTACCAGCGCTCCAACCAGTCCACCTGCATCAACCACCGTCCGCTCGTGCGCGTCGGTGACACCGTTGAGCAGGGCGAGCCTCTGGCCGACGGTCCCTCGACCGATCACGGCGAGCTCGCACTGGGCCAGAACCTCACCGTGGCATACATGCCGTGGGAAGGCTTTAACTACGAGGACGGTATCGTCGTGTCCGAGCGCCTGGTGGCCGAGGACCTGCTGACGACCATCAACATCACCCGTCACGAGATCGACGCCCGCGACACCAAGCTCGGCCCCGAGGAGATCACCCGCGAGATCCCGAACCTCTCCGAGGACATGCTTGCCAACCTCGACGAGGACGGCATCATCCGCATCGGCGCCGAGGTCGGCCCTGGCGACATCCTGGTCGGCAAGGTCACGCCTAAGGGCGAGAGCGCTCTGACCGCCGAGGAGCGCCTGCTGCGCGCCATCTTCGGTGCCAAGGCCCACGATGTCCGCGACACCTCCCTTAAGATGCCTCACGGTGCTTACGGCCGCGTCATCGACGTCGTCCGCTTTAGCCGCGAGAACGGCGACGACCTGGCCCCCGGCGTCAACGAGCAGGTGCGCGTCTACGTCGCCCAGCGTCGTAAGATCCAGCAGGGCGATAAGATCGCCGGCCGCCACGGCAACAAGGGTGTTATCTGTAACGTTCTGCCGGTCGAGGACATGCCCTACATGGCTGACGGTACCCCGATCGACGTTATCCTCAACCCGCTGGGCGTTCCTTCGCGTATGAACGTCGGCCAGCTGCTCGAGTGCCACCTTGGCTGGGCTGCCGCCTGCGGTTGGGATACCGAGCAGGCCGACTCCGACAAGTACGTCCCCGGTCCGTTCTTCACCGCGACGCCCGTCTTCGACGGCGCCAAGGAGGACGAGATCGCCGAGGTCATCCGTCGTGCCAACAAGAACATGCTCAACAAGGCCACCGCTGCCTTTGGCGATCACATGCGCCCCGAGTTCGTCACCCAGCTTGACGAGCGCGGCAAGACCCGTCTGTTCGACGGCCGCACCGGCGAGGAGTTCCGCGAGCCCATTACCGTGGGTACGTCCTACATCCTCAAGCTCGGCCACATGGTCGACGACAAGATCCACGCTCGTTCGACCGGCCCTTACAGCCTGGTTACCCAGCAGCCTCTGGGCGGCAAGGCCCAGTTCGGCGGCCAGCGCTTCGGCGAGATGGAAGTTTGGGCACTGTACGCCTACGGTGCTTCCAACGTCCTGCAGGAGATCCTGACCGTCAAGTCCGACGATACCGTGGGCCGCGTCAAGACCTACGAGTCCATCGTCAAGGGCGAGAACGTCCCGGTCCCGGGTATCCCTGAGTCCTTCAAGGTTCTCGTCAAGGAGATTCGCTCCCTCGCACTGGACATCGAGCCCATGCACGATGCCGACGAGGCCGCCTCCGCCCCTGTGACCGCCGAGGAGACCTCCGCTCTCGACGACCTGGCTGCGCTCGCCGGCGTTGACGCCGACGTCGAGGCCCAGGATGCCGAGACCGCCGAGGCACCCGAGGCTGTCGCCGCCACGACCACTGATAAGGAGTAGTTGACTGTGGCAGATTTCGAAGCTACTGATTTTGACTCGGTAAAGATCTCCCTTGCCTCCGCCGACCAGATCCGTTCCTGGTCGCACGGTGAGGTCAAGAAGCCGGAGACCATCAATTACCGTACCCTCAAGCCCGAGAAGGACGGCCTGTTCTGCGAGAAGATCTTCGGTCCCGCCAAGGACTGGGAGTGCTCCTGCGGCAAGTACAAGGGCATCCGCTTTAAGGGCATCGTCTGCGAGCGCTGCGGCGTCGAGGTCACCTCGGCCAAGGTGCGTCGCGACCGCATGGGCCACATCGAGCTCGCCGCTCCCGTGTCCCACATCTGGTACTTCAAGAGCCCCACGAGCTTCCCGATGAGCCGTATGCTCGACATCAAGTCCAAGGACCTCGAGAAGGTTCTGTACTTTGCCAGCTACATCATCACCGAGGTCGACTACGAGGCTCGCGAGGCCGACGCCGACGACCTGCGCGAGGAGCTCGCCGCCGATCTGGAAGAGATCGATGCCGAGTGCGCCCGCCAGATCGAGTCCCTCAAGGAGCAGGGCAACCCCGAGAACTTTGACGAGTTCTCCGACGAGGAGCCGCTGACCCCCGAGGAGATCGCCTCTGGCATCGTCGACATCGAGGAAGAGTGCAAGGACGAGAAGCAGCTCCGCACGGACGCCTTCAACGCCTTCATGAAGCTCAGCGAGCGCGACCTCATTTCCGATGAGCCGCTGTTCCGTGAGATGACCCGTTACTACTCCATGTACTTCAAGGGTGGCATGGGTGCCGAGGCCGTCCGCGACCTGCTCGCTGCCATCGACCTCCCCTCCGAGGCCGAGAAGCTCAAGGCCATCATCGCCGACGAGGACTCCCAGAAGCAGAAGCGCGAGAAGGCCGTTAAGCGCCTCGAGGTCGTTGACGCCTTCCTGAAGGGCGGCAACAGCCCCGCGAACATGATCCTGGATGTCATCCCGGTCATTCCGCCCGATCTGCGCCCGATGGTCCAGCTCGACGGCGGCCGCTTCGCCGCGTCCGACCTCAACGACCTGTATCGTCGCGTGATCAACCGTAACAACCGACTCAAGCGCCTGCTCGACCTGGACGCCCCTGCGATTATCGTGAATAACGAGAAGCGCATGCTCCAGGAGTCCGTGGACGCCCTGTTCGACAACGGCCGTCGTGGTCGCCCGGTCTCTGGCCGTGGCGGTCGCCCGCTCAAGTCGCTCGCCGAGGCCCTCAAGGGCAAGCAGGGTCGTTTCCGTCAGAACCTGCTGGGTAAGCGTGTCGACTACTCCGGCCGTTCGGTAATCGTTACCGACCCCAAGCTGCTGCTGCACCAGTGCGGTCTGCCCAAGACCATGGCGCTGGAGCTCTTCAAGCCCTTCGTCATGAAGCGCCTGGTCGAGCTTGGCAAGGTCGAGAACATCAAGGGCGCCAAGCGCGCTATCGACCGCGGTGCCACCTTTGTGTGGGATATCCTCGAAGAGGTCATCGACGGCCGCGTCGTGCTGCTCAACCGTGCACCTACCCTGCACCGTCTGTCCATCCAGGCCTTTGAGCCGGTGCTGGTCGAGGGCAAGGCTATCCACCTGCACCCGCTGGTCTGCTCGCCCTTCAACGCCGACTTCGACGGCGACCAGATGTCTGTCCACGTGCCGCTGTCCAGCCAGGCTCAGGCCGAGGCCCGCGTGCTTATGCTCTCTGCGAACAACCTGCGCTCGCCGGCATCCGGCAAGCCGGTCAACATTCCTTCGCAGGACATGATCATCGGTGTGTACTACCTCACACAGGTTCGCGAGGGTCTGCCGGGCGAGAACCACGTGTTCTCGAGCTTCGACGACGCGCTGCACGCCTATGACTGCCGCTCCGAGGTCGACATGCAGGCCAAGATCCAGGTCCGCGTGTCCGCTGCCGATGCCAACGTCATCAACGAGGACGGCACTCGTATCTTCCGCGTCAAGAACGGCAAGAACGAGTTCGTCGACTACGACGTCACCGGCAACAAGACCGCGCGCTTCGAGACCTCTATCGGCCGCATCATCTTCAACCGCCAGTGCCTGCCCGAAGACTATGAGTTCATGAACTACAAGATGGTCAAGGGCGATGTGGCCAAGCTGGTTGCGGACTGCTGCGATCGTTACCCCGAGGCCAAGGTCGGCCCGATCCTCGACGCCATCAAGTACTCCGGCTTCCACTACGCTACCCGCGCCGGCCTCACCATCTCGGTGTGGGACGCTCTCATCCCTGCCGAGAAGCAGGAGCTGCTCGACCGCGCCCAGGCCAACGTCGACCAGATCAACGAGTACTTCGAGGAGGGCTTCATCAACGAGACGGAGCGCCACATCGAAGTCGTTAACGAGTGGACCGCTTGTACCGACAAGGTTGCAGCGCTCATGCTCGACATGTTCGACGAGGAGAACCCGCTCTACATGATGGCCGACTCCGGCGCCCGTGGTTCTAAGACCCAGCTGCGTCAGCTCGGCGGCATGCGTGGCCTGATGGCAGACATGTCCGGCGAGACGATCGACCTTCCCATTAAGGCGAACTTCCGCGAGGGCCTTCTGCCGCTCGAGTACTTCATTTCGACCTACGGCGCCCGTAAGGGCCTGGTCGATACCGCATCCCACACCTCGGACTCTGGTTACCTGACCCGTCGTCTGGTCGACGTGGCCCAGGACGTCATCGTCCGCGAGGAGGACTGCGGTACGCACGAGGGCGTCACCTACAACCTCATCATCCCCGGCACCACCGACCTCAACACCGACCTCGTCGGCCGTTGCTTCATTGAGGACGTCGTGGCTCCCGATGGCACCGTGCTCTTTGAGCAGGACGGTTACATCGAGAAGGTCGCCGACATCCAGAAGATGGTCGATGCGGGCCTTAAGAAGGTCAAGCTTCGCGCGCTGCTCACTTGCCGCTCCAAGTACGGCGTGTGCCAGAAGTGCTACGGCTGGGATCTTTCCACCCGTCGTCCGGTTGCCATCGGTACCGCGGTCGGCATTATTGCCGCCCAGTCCATCGGCGAGCCCGGTACGCAGCTTACGATGCGTACCATTCACTCCGGCGGCGTCGCTGGCGTCGACGATATTACGCAGGGTCTGCCTACGGTCAGCCGTATGTTCGATATCGTCGGCAACGTCAACGAGAAGATCCTGGGTCGCGAGGCCGAGCTGGCTCCGTACTCCGGTCACCTCTCGATTAAGCCCGAGAAGTCCGAGTACGTGCTGACGCTCACCGATTCCGAGGATCACACCCGTGTCCTCGACGAGCGTCGCGTCCCCGCTTCGGTGCGCTTTATGCCCGAGATCGAGGACGGCTGCGAGGTTCGCGCCGGCGACCAGATCACCAAGGGCTTCGTCAACTTCCGCAACCTGCGCAAGCTGACCGACATCGAGTCGACGATGCACACCTTCGTCGAGAGCGTCAAGGACGTCTACACCAGCCAGGGCGTCGACCTGAACGACAAGCACATCGAGGTGCTCGCACGTCAGATGCTGCGTCGCGTTCAGATCACCAACCCCGGCGACTCCAAGTACCTGCTTGGTCAGTACGTCGACCGCTACGAGTTCGCCGACGAGGTCGAGCGCGTTGCCCGTCTGGGCGGTCAGGCTCCCGTGGCCGAGCCCGTCATCCTGGGTACGCTCAAGGTCGCGTCCAACATCGACTCCTGGCTGTCGAGCGCTTCGTTCATCCGTACCGCCGGCGTCCTTACCGAGGCTGCCATCGAGGGCAAGGTCGACCACCTGCTCGACCTTAAGTCCAACGTCATCGTCGGTAAGAAGATCCCTGCTGGTACTGGCCTCAAGCCGTACGCCAACGCCAAGCTGACGTATCGCACGGCCGACGGCTATGTCGACATCGACGGTCCGGCTTCGCCCAACGCCAAGTCGCTGCCCGAGTGGGCTCCGGTGGAGCTCAAGGACCTGGACGAGCAGCTCCCGCAGCAGCTCGACTGGGCCGGCTACGACGAGTTCGGCGGTGCTGACGGTTCGTTCACCCGCAACGGCCACACCATCTCCGCCGAGAAGGCTCGCCTGTACCTGTTCGACGACCTGGGCGTGTCGCAGCGCTGGACCAACAAGTTCAGCGAGGTCGGCATCGAGACGGTCGGCGACCTGGTTGGTAAGTCCGAGGAGGATCTGCTGCGCATCGATGGCATCGGTGCCAAGGCGATCGAGGAGCTCCGTGACGGCCTTGAGGCCCACGACCTGCTCTACATCCTCGAGAACAACGACGACGTTGCCGACGAGGAAGACCTCTCGCAGCTGCTGCAGATGGTCTTTAGCCCCGACGGTCCGGACGATATCCTGCTGGGTACCTCCGCTGCGCCGACGCATCACGCCGACGCCGACGAGGAGCTCCTGGGCGCCCCGATCGACGACAAGAAGGCTCCCGCCAACGGTGCCATCAACGAGGACATGGCGTCCCTCGACGAGCTGCTCAACCAGCTCGTGGACACCGACGACGCCGAAGAGGCCAAGGACAACGACGAGGAGTAATTTCCTAGTACGTTAACCGTCCTTCCAAAGACCCGCTTCCCAACAGGGAAGCGGGTCTTTTTTGTTGAAGAAAACCTGCCAAAAAGGGACAGGTTTATTTTGGTAGGTTTTTCCTGCTTGAATTTGAAACATTTCGTCCGGCCAGAGCGTATCTATGGTGAGGGCCTCAGCAAGAAACATCAGCATCACCGGGAGGTGATTATGGAAGAACAAGCATTTAGACAGGCGGTCGAGGATCACCGTGATGTCGTGTTTCGAATCGCATTGACGTACCTGCGCGATCGTGCCGACGCCGACGATGTTGCCCAGGATGTCTTTCTTAAGCTGTTTAAAAGCGATGGACATTTTGAAAGTTGGGAACATCTTCGTCGATGGCTTATCCGAGTCACGATCAATGAATGCAAATCGCTCTTTCGAAAGCCATGGAGGCGTGTGGAGGATATTGAGAACCTGGCCGATTCGCTTTCGGCGGCGCAGGATGAGACCAAGGCGGTCTTGTCAGACGTTATGCGACTTCCGGAGCGATTCCGTGTTCCCATCGTGCTCTATTACTATCTGGGCTTTTCGACCTCAGAGATTGCCGAGTTACTGCATGTGCCAGCCGCGACTGTTCGAACGCGTTTAACTCGCGGTCGATCGAAGCTCAAATTCATCCTAGAGGAGGGCGACCGTGAAATCCAATCAAATCAAGCAGGCCTTCGAGTCCGTCCAAGCCGATAGCGATCTTGCTGACCGTGTTCTTTATGCCGCTGCTGGTGAGCCGCTTCGCCGAAAGGGTCACGCGAAACCTCTGTATGTTGCCGTGATCGGATGTCTTGCCGGGGTGTTAGCGACTGGAGGGGTCGCCTACGCCGTTGTCAATTCCAGATATTTTGCCTCAGCCTGGGGAAACCACGGCAATGGGGATTCCATTACCTGGACCAACGGTGGCTCATCGGGGACTAAATATACCTACACCAGAGAGTTTGGTGATGGCACCGCGCCCCAAAGCCTGGAGGGTGCAGTCCAGGAGGTCAATCTGTCCGTCGAGGGTAACGGCTATACGCTTGATATCCATGAGATGGCTATTGACCAAAACGGCTGCGGAGCCGTGACGTTTACGTTGTCCAATCCAAATGGCGTTAACTACTACAAGCCGGCAGCAGAGACAGGCGAACTTGTTCTCTACGGTGAAGAAGAACAAGGCATCGGTACACCCAGCATGAACTTCGGCGAGGAATGGGCTGACACACGCTGCACCATTGATAAGGACACATCAAGCGATACTGTCATTAATGGCACGATGTACTTTGCTTCTATGGATCGCGAGCGAGGTTTTCAACATGCGGTCACCTGGAATATCTCGTGGACCGAGGGCGAAGGCGAGGATGCGAAGCCGTTCGAGGCATCGACGCCCGAGTTTAGCGTTGGAGCGTACGTCGATACAAAGGAACTCCGCTCCGGTGACTCACCTCTTGAGATTAGCCCGTTTTCCATCCAGACGCACATCGATGATTTGGGCTATGAAGCAGTTGATAATAAACTGACCGTCAGCTACAAGGATGGATCTGAGCAGATTATCGAAGATGACGACGCAGGGGTGTTCAACTTATATTTTTCTTATGCGCGCAATAGCGGAGAGAACATCTGGGTGCCAACGAAGTTGATTGATGTCGACCAAGTGGTCTCAGTAACGCTTGAGGGCACGAGGTGCACGTCAACAGGAGAGACCGAAACAGAAGTACCCTTTATCATCGTCTATTCGTAAGATTTGGGGCCGCTTCCTACTAGGGGAAGCGGCCTATTTTGTGTTACATGGGCGGTTAAAGCGAGCGATATTCGTCTGAAATTCGGAAGTGTGCGGCAAAATCTTGATGGGCCGACCACACCGCATATGCTCAAGCGCCCTACCTGCGGGTTTGTTATCGTAAAACCCTCGTGTGCTCAGCAAGATCAAAATTTGCCGCATACTTCCGAAATCGCCGCCGATTTCCATGCGACAGATGAGAGCAGATTACCGCTGGAGCGCGACGTTTCCCCAGATAAAACCGACCAAAATAAACCTGTCCCTTTTTGGCAGGTAGCGTTGCCTCGACGAGCATGTCGGATTCCCGGACCGGGCGGCCTGCGGTTTAAGTTTGTCGCGAGTTCCGCACGAGCCGGAGGCCACTTAATGTGGCCTCAGTGCGAGCCAGGACTGTAGAGCAGCAAACTTAAACCGCAGGCCGCCCGGCCCGGGAATCCGCCCATGCGCACAGGAGGGGATCCCTTTTGTGTAGGGTTTGCGGAAATGTGCCAATTTTGGGATACGCCCGGCGGCGTGGTCTGTTGACGGCACAGCTAACGCCACGTATCCTATCGAACTGCGTGTTTCGTAGGGGGATGCTGACCCCTCGATTCAAGCCGTTGCACTTTACAGAAAGCTGGAATCATTCGAGAAGGAGTACGCTTTGCCTACTATTAACCAGCTGGTTCGCCAGGGCCGTCGTTCCGTGCCCAAGAAGTCCAAGAACGCTGCCCTGCAGCACAACTCCCAGAAGCGCGGCGTGTGCACCCGCGTCTTCACCACGAGCCCCAAGAAGCCGAACTCGGCTCTTCGTAAGGTTGCCCGTGTTCGCCTCGTCAACGGCATCGAAGTTACTGCTTACATCCCGGGTGAGGGCCACAACCTGCAGGAGCACTCCATCGTGCTCGTCCGCGGCGGTCGTGTCCGTGACCTCCCTGGTGTCCGTTATCACGTCATCCGTGGCGCCTACGACGCTGCTCCGGTCCAGAACCGTATGCAGGCCCGTTCCAAGTACGGTGCTAAGCGCCCCAAGGCTAAATAAGCCAGATAACGTTTTGATACTTTCGCCGTGTGCCGCCTAAGCGCCGCACGGTAGACACTTAAGGAGATTTCACATGCCGCGTCGTGCAGCAGCTAATCGTCGTGAGGTTCAGCCTGACGCCGTTTACAACAACCGCCTGGTGACTCAGCTCATCAACAAGGTCCTTCTTGACGGCAAGAAGGCCACCGCTGAGCGCATCGTTTACACCGCTTTCGAGATCGTTGCCGAGAAGTCCGAGGGTGGCGACGCTCTCGCTACCTTCAAGAAGGCTATGGACAACGTCAAGCCCACGCTCGAGGTCAAGCCCAAGCGTGTCGGTGGCGCTACCTATCAGGTCCCGATGGAGGTCAACTCCCGTCGTTCCACCGCTCTGGGTATCCGCTGGATCGTCAACTTCTCCCGCGCTCGCAAGGAGAAGACCATGGCCGAGCGTCTCGCCAACGAGATCCTCGACGCTTCCAACGGCCTGGGCGCTTCCGTCAAGAAGCGTGAGGACGTCTTCAAGATGGCCGAGGCCAACCGCGCGTTCTCTCACTATCGTTGGTAAGTTAAGGTAAGGAACTAACATGGCTAAGCCTAAGTACAAGCTTTCCGATACCCGTAACATCGGCATCATGGCTCACATCGATGCCGGTAAGACCACCACGACCGAGCGTATTCTTTACTACACCGGTAAGACCCACAAGATCGGTGAGGTCCATGAGGGCGCTGCCACCATGGACTGGATGGTTCAGGAGCAGGAGCGCGGCGTAACCATTACCTCCGCTGCTACCACGTGCTTCTGGAAGAAGGACGGTACCGACTACCGCATCCAGATCATCGACACCCCGGGCCACGTTGACTTCACCGCCGAGGTCGAGCGCTGCCTGCGCGTCCTCGATGGCGCTGTCGCCGTCTTCGACGCCGTTGCCGGCGTTCAGCCCCAGTCTGAGACCGTTTGGCGTCAGGCTTCTACCTTCAACGTCCCCCGCATCGCCTTCATCAACAAGTATGACCGCGTGGGCGCTGACTTCTTCAACGCTATCGAGACCATGAAGGATCGTCTCGACGCCAACGCGGTGGCCGCTCAGGTCCCGATGGGCGCCGAGGACAACTTCTGGGGCGTCATCGACCTGGTCACCATGACCGCTTGGGACTTCAAGGCCGACGACAAGGGCATGACCTACCCCGAGCCGATGGACGAGATCCCGGCTGAGTTCGCTGACATCGCTGCCACCAAGCGCGAGGAGCTCCTCGACGCTGCTGCCAGCTTTGACGACGAGCTCATGGAGAAGATCCTCATGGAGGAGGACTTCACCGTCGAGGAGCTCAAGGCTGCTCTGCGCAAGGGCGTTCTGGCCAACGAGCTCAACCTCGTCTTCGTGGGCTCCGCCTACAAGAACAAGGGCGTCCAGGAGCTGCTCGACGCTGTCGTCGACTACCTGCCCAGCCCGCTCGACGTCGAGGCCGTCACCGGTACCGATCCGGACACCGGCGAGGAGATCGAACGTCATCCTTCCTTCGACGAGCCCTTCTCCGGCCTGGTCTTCAAGATCATGACTGACCCGTTCGTCGGTAAGCTCACCTATGTCCGCGTTTACTCCGGTCGCGCCGAGTCTGGCTCCTACGTGATCAACGCTTCCAACGGTCAGCGCGAGCGCCTCGGCCGCATCCTCGAGATGAACGCCGCCGAGCGTATCGACCGTGACGACGCTGCCGCCGGCGACATCGTCGCTTGCGTCGGCTTCAAGAACTCCACCACTGGTGACACCCCTGTCTCTTATACACATCTCCGAGCCCACGAGACGCGTAGTAATC
>URCU01000025.1:0-20860 GCA_900546425.1 uncultured Collinsella sp.
AGATTACTACGCGTCTCGTGGGCTCGGAGATGTGTATAAGAGACAGATCATCTACATCGCCTACCGTGCCAAGAAGCTCGGCCGCAATCCCTACAAGCAGGATGTCTTTGAGGGCACCAGCGATTGGGAGAAGGCCACCGCTCGCCGCGCCAAGGTTGATTACGCGCACGCCGAGTAACGCGCTGGTCGCTGTTGGCACTTGGACATCGGCCCGCCCGCCAGGCTTTTCAATCCAATGTCTCGCAGAGCCCCCGGAAAGCGTTTCGCTCGCTTTCCGGGGGCTTTTTTCATCCCGCTTGCATTCAAAAACACGCGCATATATAAAATCGGATTTCAAATCATGCGGCGGCTCTATGGGGTCCCGTTTTTGGGTACAGTGTTGTCCCGATATTGAGCTTGGGGGATATATGAAAGATGAGACGATGGGCCAAGAGGATGCGGCCCAAGATGCAGAAGCGTGTGCCGAGGCCCTGGAGAGCCTAGACCAGATCGCGCTGGCCGAGATTGCGTTTGACGATTCGAGCGTTGATGTGCGGGATGAGCCGGAAATCGAGGCGCAGCCCGATGATCGGGATGCAAAAGACGATGGCGCCGCGCCCACCGAGAACGAGGCGGGGCACGAGGAACCCGAGTGCGAGGCCGACGACCAGCCCGAATCCGACACGAGCGAAGAAACCATCTTGCTCGACAGCTTGCCGGCCGAAGATTCGCTGACCCGCGAGCTTCCCGGCCTGGGCTCCGCGCCTGCCGTGGACGAGACCATCGCCATGGGCGATATTCCCCTACCGTCCGTTCCTTCGGCACGCGAAGCCGAGGTTCGTCATCGTAAGATGCCGCCCAAGCGCCGCAACCTGATGGTTGCCGGCGTTGTGGCCGTCGCGCTCGTCGCCGGCGGCGCAGGCTATGCTGCCTGGAACGGATATCAGCAAGAGCAGGCTGCCGCTGTCGCCGCCAGTGCACACACGATGATGTCGGTGCAGATTGGCGTGCATGCCGCAGGGCTCGACTGCTCAACTGGTTCCAAGATTCCCGTGCAGGTGAGCGGCCAGGATTCCGACGGTTCTTCCGTGAGCGAAACGCTCTACGTTGACGAACACGGTCGCGGCATTAAGCTGCTGCCCGGCGACTATACGCTCTCCATCGCTGGGTCCCCCATCGCAGCCGACGGTACCATTTACACCGTGCCGACCACCAAGGCGCAGGTCACCATTAAGAGCGATGGGCAGGATTTGAGTGCCCAGGCCACCTTTAAGCTCAAGGTGCCTTCGGCCGACACAGTGACTGACGACCAGATCGATGCCGCCGCCAAGTATGCCGAGGAAGGCGGGGTGAACTCCGCCGCGGTCGCAAAGGTGCTCCAGCAGGCGGCAACCGCGCGCCGTGACGCCGCCGTCAACGCCGTGAGCTCCCGCGAGGCACAGGCGGCCCGCGACGCCGATGCTCGACATAAGGCAACGGACCTGTATCAGCTCGATATTCCCGTTGAGTGGTACGGCAAAGTCGCGACTTGGCAAAACGGCAGCACGCTGTGCATTTATCTGGACGGCGACACCAACACACCGCTCGTGACGCTCGTCGCGGTGCGCGAGGGCGAGAGCTTTACGCCCGATGAGGGCGACGCGGTTTTGGGTGCGGCAAACCTCGGCAACGGCTACACCGTCTACGCCAGCGGCCCCGTCTATCCGTACGTGGTGCCCCAGACCATCAACGGACGGACGCAAGACCCCGTGTCGACCTATCCCATGGATACGGCGATTGAGCTTGTCGAGCTCACGACCGGCAACCGCTACACCTATAGCCAGATCAAGAACGTGCTGGTCGGCAAAGACGGCAAGGCCGACGCCGCCACCAAACTCGAGACCGACTACCTAGCCCAGATTCTGATGCCGAGCATCAAGGCCCAGGACTAGCCGGGCGCATCATGGTGCTCCCCAACCGTGATGAAGGGGCCAGGAGGTCCTGGCGCCACGATCCGTAGATGATTAGGCAAGGAGCCACTTCCATGCGGGCACAACGTGTACCACACCGTGTTCGCATGGAATATCGGCCTGCTCATCCATGGTAACGATTGCCGACTCGCCAAGATCGAACTGGGCCATCGAGGCATCAAGCGCGGCAATTTCGCGCTCGCGCGTTTTCTCACTTGCCATATCCACACTCACCTGAATCAGGCTATAAGCCCGCATGAGAAGTGCGTCCCCAGCCACAAAGTCCACCTCATGGCTTTTGCTCTTCTCTTTGATCAGCAGGCGGCAGACCGATCCGATCCTCACCGCGGGAGTCCTTCTTCTTAGCGCGTTGAACACTGCGGTCTCGAGCCTCTGGCCCTGGTCCAATGCTGATGCGGGAGAGAATGCTCCAAACATCGCAGGGTCGACAGCGTAGACCTTAGACGCAGACCGCATGTTATTTGCCAGTGAACGCGTGAACTCCGGCACGGAGAACAGCAGGTAGGCGTCCTCATAATACTCAAGTAAGTCGCTGAGCGAATTACGACTGACGGGTATCTGCCTGCTCTTGAACTCGTTGTACACTTTGTTCACCGACAGCTCTCGTCCCGAAGATGCCATACACCGCGTTAGGAACAGCGATGCCAAGCGAGGGTTCTTGACGTCGTAACGCTCAACGACGTCCATAGCGACCGTTCGCGAAGCATATTCCTGTAGCAGCTGAATCGCGTCTGCGGGCGTCTGCTCAAGCGTCGCGATGAATCCCCCTCGCTCAAGATATCCGATCAGATGATGTCGAAGCAGCGCTGCATCGCTTGGGGAAAAGGTCGCATCTGGCTCGAAAACGCTCCCCGTCTTATACCGAACGTATTCCGAAAAACTCAACGGAAAAAGCTCCCGTATAAGAGAACGACCCCTGAACTCGCTCTTAAGCTCTGAGGACAGCATCTTAGAAGAAGATCCCGTCACATAGACGGTCGCTTTCTCCGTATCGACTACACGCCGCAGAAACGCACCCCATTCGGGAATTTCCTGGATCTCGTCAAAGAAAATGTAAGCGCCCTCGGTTCGAGCAGCAGGATACAGCGCATAGAACGTGTCGAGCACGTCCGCCAGCAGCGATGGCTCATACGGGCGCAAGCGCTCGTCCTCAAAATTAAAGTAAAGCATCCGGTCAAGCTCGACGCCCCGGCCCTGAAGCCGCTGCATCTCCTGATACAGGCGATACGTCTTTCCACAACGGCGGGCCCCCACAACCACATTTACGATGTTGTCGCGCTTTGGCTCCTGTGGGTTTCCCAGATCAAGGTCTCGCTCAAAGACCTGCGGAACCCCCTGCTGTTCAAAGTCCTTTATTTTCTGGGCGATCAAGTCGTTGAATGCCATGATTCTCCAATCTTGCTCTCTAGCTAATCAAAATTATACTGATTCTTGATTAATTAGAGAGCAAGATTGTGTGTAGCTTGATTAACACTTAAGCAAGTTTTATCACCGTTATTGCTCCGAAGGATATCGAGTGGCTAAGAGGACAACCGAGCTCGAATGCGACTCCCCGAGCAGTCAATTTGGGACGGGGCTTTTATGACTACCCTCCCCCTGTAGAAAAATCCCCAACGCAGTTGCGGTGAAATAGGGACTGTTTTTGCTGGTCAAACCACAAAACAGTCCCTATTTCACCGCAACTTATTGGTCGCCTTTTGGGTGGCACTCAGCGCCACGGGTCGACTTCGAACATTGGCTCGCGCTCGGGGCGGCGATCGCTGTAGGGATCGTAGCCGTCGTCGTCCTCGTTCTCGGCACGGATGTAGGGGTCGCGCGGCTTGGGCGCCGGCTTAGGCGCAGGCTTAGGTGCGGCGGGTGCGGCATCGGTCGCCGGCGCGCTTGTCTTGATCTCGTCTTTCATCTGCATATCTCCTTGCCATGCAATCGTGTTCAACATCATCGATTGTCGCACGAAAAAGGGCGGCGGACCCAATTGGATCCGCCGCCCTTGGCGTTTAGAGACGACTGACAGATTTTAAGGCATGGCCCAAAATCTACTCGGCGTCGGGAACCTCGTAGGTGGCCGCCGGCGTGTTGTCGCACACGACGGTAAAGCCGCCGTCCTTGTCGACATCGACCGTCACCTGATCGCCCTCGCGCACCGTGCCGTCGATGATGGCGGCGGCGATGGCGTCCACGACCTCGCGCTGGACCAGGCGCTTGAGCGGACGGGCACCGAACACGGGGTCCAGGCCGCCCACGGCGAGCATCTGCTTGGCCGCCGGGGTGATGGCAAGCGTCATGCGCTCCTTGGCCAGGCGTGCGCGGACGTCGGCAAGCTGGATGTCGACGATCTTCTCGATCTGCGCCATGCCGAGCGGATGGAACACCACGATATCGTCGATACGGTTGAGAAACTCGGGGCGGAAGGTCTGAGCCATGGCGGCGTCGACCTGATGGCGCATCTCCTCCTCGTCCTTGCCGGACAGATCGGCGATGGCCTTGGAGCCCACGTTAGACGTCATGATGATAATCGTGTTCTTGAAGGACACCTGGCGACCCTGGCCATCGGTCAGACGGCCGTCGTCGAGCACCTGCAGCAGCACGTTGAAGACATCCGGATGAGCCTTCTCCATCTCGTCGAGCAAGATCACGGAGTACGGACGACGACGCACGGCCTCGGTGAGCTGGCCGCCCTCGTCGTAACCCACGTATCCCGGGGGCGCACCGATCAGACGCTGGACGCTGAACTTCTCCATGTACTCGGACATGTCGATACGCACGAGTGCGCGCTCGTCGTCGAACAGGCACTCGGCAAGCGCCTTGGCGAGCTCGGTCTTGCCCACGCCGGTGGGGCCCAGGAAGAAGAAGCTGCCGATGGGCTTGTCCGGGTCGGAGAGACCCGCACGGCTGCGGCGCACGGCCGCGGCCACAGCGGAGACCGCCTCATCCTGGCCGATGACGCGCTTATGCAGCTCACCCTCCAAGCCCTTCAGCTTGTCGAGCTCGCCCTGCATCATCTTGGACACAGGCACGCCGGTCCAGGCGCTCACGACCTCGGCGATCTCATCGGAGGTCACCTGTTCGTTGAGGCCCTCGCCGTCCTGCTGCTTTTGTGCCTCGAGCGCAGCCTCGGAATCCTGAATCTGCTGCTGCAGGCCCGGAATCACGGAGTAGCGCAGCTCGGACGCACGGCCCAGGTCGCCATTGCGCGTCGCGCGCTCCTCTTCGCTCTTGGCCTCGTCGAGCTGTCCCTTGAGCTCTTGCACGTGGTCGATGGCGTTCTTCTGGTTGAGCCAGCCGGCCTTTTGCACGTTGAGCTTTTCCTGAACCTCGGCAATCTCCTGGCGCAGGGCCTCCAGACGCTCCTTGGAGGCGTCGTCGGTCTCCTTCATGAGTGCCTGCTCCTCGATCTGCAGCTGGGTGAGCTGACGCGTGGTGGCGTCGATCTCGACCGGCATGCTGTCGAGCTCCATGCGCAGGCGGCTTGCCGCCTCATCGACCAGGTCGATGGCCTTGTCGGGCAGGAAACGGTCGGCGATGTAGCGATCGGAGAGGTCGGCAGCCGCCACGAGCGCGCTATCGGTGATATGCACGCCGTGGAAGATCTCGTACTTCTCCTTGAGGCCACGCAGGATCGAGATGGTGTCCTCGACGGTAGGCTCGGAGACCATCACAGTCTGGAAACGACGCGCGAGCGCCGCGTCCTTCTCGATGTACTTGCGGTACTCGTCAAGCGTGGTCGCGCCGATCGCGTGCAGGTCGCCACGGGCAAGCGCCGGCTTCAGGATGTTGCCGGCGTCCATGGAGCCCTCGGTGGCACCCGCGCCCACGATGGTGTGGAGCTCATCGATGAACAAGATGACCTTGCCCTCGGACTTCTGTACCTCCTTGAGCACGGCCTTCAAGCGGTCCTCGAACTCGCCGCGGTACTTGGCGCCGGCGACCAGCGCGCTCATGTCGAGCTCGATGAGGTCGCGGTCGCGCAGCGTGCTCGGCACGTCGCCAGCCACGATACGCTGGGCGATGCCCTCGACGATGGCCGTCTTGCCGACGCCCGGCTCACCGATGAGCACGGGGTTGTTCTTGGTACGACGGGACAGAACCTGGATGGTGCGGCGAATCTCATCGGTACGGCCGATGACCGGGTCGAGCTTGCCGGCGCGGGCGAGGTCGCAGATGTTGCGACCGTACTGCTCCAGCGCCTCAAACTGCGTCTTGTCCTCGGCGGACGTCACGCGGTCATCGCCGCGCAGCTCCTCGTAGACTTGCTCGATGCGCTCCTTGGTGACGCCTGCGTCGCGCAGAACGCGGCCGGCCTCGCCCTTGTCCTCGGCAAGCGCCATCAGCAGATGCTCAGTCACCACAAAGCTGTCGCCCATCTTGGTGGCCTTCTTCTCGGCCTTCTCGATGACGCGGACGAGCTCGTTGGACAGGCCCATCTGCTGACCCTCGCCCGAGACCTTGGGCGCGTGGTCGATGGCATCCTGCGTGGAGCGTGCGAGCTGAGCCGGATCGGCACCGATGCGCTCGATAATCACGGAGATATTGCGCTCGCCGGCACCGAGCAGGGCAGACAGCAGGTGAATCGGCTCCACCGCGCCGGCCTGCGCGTCGGCAGCCGTGCTCATGGCGGTCTGCAGCGCCTCGCGCGACGTCATAGCTAGCTTATCGATTCTCATGGAATCACCTCTCTTGGGGCGGCCGCCCTACGGGGCGGCTTCACGTTGTTCGAGAAGTATTGTTGCCAGCTTTGCGCAATCTTATACACAAATCTAAGTCTCTATATATAAGATTTTCTGAGTGTTTCCACGACATACAAACCACCACAAAGGGGACAGGCACCTTTGTGGTGGTTGCAGTCTCTATTTACTTGCCGAACCCGTGCTTCCCGATTCGCCGCTCCAGGGCATCTCATCCTCGAACAGCCATGTACGGGCAGACCCACTATCGCGTGCAGTCTGCGGGTCAGGCAAGCAGGTCTGTTTATAGGCATCTTGGATACACTGACCCATAAAATCGTTGAGCTCGGTCTGGTCGCCCTCCATGACATAGGCGACATCGCCGTCCATGATGTAGATGCCCGGACCCTCATTGCCCTCGTAGCCCGGATCGTACGAGACATCACATAACTTTGCGCCGTTTGCAGTGTCCAGCTCGATGGAAGAGTGGCATCCGCCAACCATCTCGTTCGCTTTTGCCCGATAGGACGCATATCCGTACCAACGCTTAAATGTTTTGCCCTTGAGTAGCTCGGACGTCCTATCGATCAGGCTTGTATCCGTGGTATAGCGCATGGCCCCAAGCTGAATACGCGGATAATTGCTAATACCCAGCACAGCCGGCTGCTCATCAAAATCAACGGTAATGGCCTCGGGCTTGTCGTCGCCGGTCAGAAGTTCGACAGATTGAATCACAGGCTTGACCACCGGCTCCGTCACCGCAGCAGGTAGAAATGCCATACCGACAGCGCCCGCGCCAACCACAGCGATCGCAAGCGCCAAGACAATCAATCCAATACGGGCAGAACGGCTCACGGCAAAACACCCCACAATGCAAACCTTCGCCACCTGCACTAATGATACCGCCAGCTAACACTATTACCAAAAGAAGCCGCGCGCTCCTCACCACCACAAAGGGGACAGGCACCTTTGTGGTGGTTTTCGACGCTAACGGTCGACCATCTCGCGCCATGAGATTAAACTTGAATTGTTCTCTGAACATATCCATTTCTGCCTATCCTCAACAGATCTTTGTCTCGAGGAGCGCATATGAAGCCGTCTCATTCCACCGGTCGCAACGTCATTACCATTTTCGCCATACCCATCGTGATGCTCTTCCTTATCGTCATCACGCCCTTTTCTTTTGGTATCGCCTCGCCCTTCGATCTTTGCGGGATGATCGACGCCGGCTCGCGTGCCACCTCGCTCTCCTTTGTCTGCCGTGGCGTGTTCTACGAATATGCAATTCCCACCGGAAGTTGGCAGTCCAAGTTACCGTTGCTCGGCAAGGTCGACGGATGCTCCCCCTATTTCTGCCTTGAACCTCAGGCGCTAAACTATCTGATCGACGACCAGCCACTCGACTCCATCACCCTCGCCTACGACTACGCACCAAACACCGATGAACGCCACATGAACCAAGTCCTCGACAAGCTGCTTGGACAGTGCGGGCTCACCGCGGAAGCCGGTCGAACCATCTATAGCAACCGGAAATTAAAGCGAACAGAACTCCGCCGTGTCGGAAAAATCAAAGGGCGAAACGGGGCCGCCTACTGGGATGCCTGGGCAACACGCGACAAGGGCGAATTCGGACACAGCACCTATATGGTCACTGTCTACACCAAAGACGGAATTAAGGACAATGTTGACGATTTCGCGTCATCCAAACTCGGCATCCCCAAAACAACCAAACCCGCCAGCCCGGATGAAATTCTGTAGGGACGCTCATTAGAATGTCGTTCAACGAGCACGGCAACATCGAGCTCGCCCCCCACCACCACAAAGGGGACAGGAGCCTTTGTGGTGATCTTCGGCCCCGGCGTTCACCATCTCAATCCATAACATCTAGCGGCCGTTTTTGGGTCCAGATGTTACGGATCGAGATGAATTGTTCAGCGGTGCCCGTTTATCTAGATCTGTAACAACTACTCGGCAAATAAGGGTCTACCTGTTACAGAACGAGACAAACCGCGGACCACCACAAAGGGGACAGGCACCTTTGTGGTGGTTTTCGACAAAAAGAAGCCGCCCCAATAAAAAGAGGCGGCATCAAGCAGGTCTATTTTTGGCGTCCCTCAAGACCCAACGAGAACGTCGCGGTAGCCCCGGACACACCTTTCCCTCGGGCGACCCTCGCGAAGCGCGTGAGCACGAGGGAAAGGTGTGTCCGGGGCGTACAGCAACGTTACTCGGCAGCGGCCTTGAACTTGTTGTAGTTGATCAGGCAGCCGGCCTTGACGATGGCGCGCTCCTCTGCCGTCATATCGGCAATGTAAAGCTCAATCCGCTCGACCGTGCCGTCGGCGCGCACCACGTAGGCGGCGATGTCCTTCAGGTCGCCATCGAGCGCGGCACGGATACCCGGCACAAAGACGTAGTCGCCCACCTCAAAGTTAGGCTCGGCCTCCATCTGGAAGGGCACCATGCCCCAGTTCATCACGTTGGAGCGATAGCGCTTGGTGGCATACTCGTGGACGATGTTGGCCAGGCCGCCAATCACGCGCTGGCAGCTCGCGGCCTGCTCGCGGGCAGAACCGTCACCGGGCTTCTTGGCATAGAGCATGGAGCCGTACTCGGTCGCCTTGGCGTCGGCAGCGACACCCGCGCCGGCCAGTGCCTCAAACACGCCCGCAAGCTCGGCATCAAGCGCCGCCAGGTCACCCGCGGCCTCGCCGGCCACGCGACGCTTTTCCACCGCGTCGACCTCCTTGGAACGACCCACGTAGGCCGGATCGCGGCGGCTGAGAGTAAACTCGGCCAGGCCCAGCGGGTTGGAGCGGAAGGAGCTCGTCTCGCCCGAAGGAATGAGCTCGTCGGTCGTGGTGACCGGGTCCATGATCTTGGAGCACACCTTGAGCAGGATATCGTCGCCGAGAGGCTCCATCGCGGGCCACGGCTTGATATTGGGACCCTCGACCAGCTCGTCGGCAGGCTCCGCCTTGCCAAAGCCCCAGTACACACGCTTTTTGTACGGCGCGTCGTCAAAGGTGTACTCGCAGGCCTCGTCCCAAGTCTCCTCGGGCAGATCGGTCGCCGGCGTCAGGACGCCGCCGTTGGCAGCCGTCGCCGCAATGGAACGGGCGTCCATCAGGGCCACGGCGCTCAGCTGGCCATTACCCGGCTTGGAACCCTCGCGGTTGGGGAAGTTGCGCGTAGTGTGGCGGATGGACAGGCCGTTGTTGGCAGGCGTGTCGCCGGCGCCGAAGCACGGGCCGCAGAATGCCGTGCGCACGATCGCGCCGGCCTCCATAAGGTCGTAGATGTAGCCGCGGCGTGTAAGCTCGAGTGCCACGGGCTGGCTCGTGGGGTAGACCGACAGCGAGAACTCGCCGCAGCCGGTGTTGGCGCCCTTGAGCACGCGGGCGGCCTGAACCACGGAGTCGTAGTTGCCGCCCGAGCAGCCGGCGATAACGCCCTGCTGCACGTGCAGCTTGCCATCGACGATCTTGTCGAGCAAACTAAAGTGCGTCTTGCCCTCGCCTATCTTGGCAGCCTCGAGCTCCACCTCGTGCAGGATGTCCTCGAGGTTCTCGTTGAGCTCGTCGATCTCAAAGCCGTTAGAAGGATGGAACGGCAGCGCGATCATGGGCTTGATGCTCGACAGGTCGACCTCGACGCAGCCGTCGTAGTAGGCAACATCGGCGGGCTTGAGCTCGCGGTAGTCGTCGCCGCGGCCGTGCATGGTCAGAAACGTGTGCGTGTCCTCGTCGGTGGCCCAGATGCTCGACAGGCAGGTGGTCTCGGTGGTCATGACATCGACGCCGTTACGGTAGTCGGTCGTCATGCTCGCGATGCCCGGGCCCACAAACTCCATGACCTTGTTCTTAACGTAGCCCTTGGCAAAGACGGCGCGGATGATGGCGAGCGCCACGTCGTGCGGGCCGACGCCGGGACGCGGGGCGCCCGTAAGGTAGATGGCCACGACGCCGGGATAGGCAACATCGTAGGTGTCACGCAGCAGCTGCTTTGCCAGCTCGCCGCCGCCCTCGCCCACGGCCATGGTGCCCAGGGCACCATAGCGGGTGTGCGAGTCGGAGCCCAGGATCATCTTGCCGCAACCGGCGAAGTTCTCGCGCATAAAGGAGTGGATGACGGCGATGTGCGGCGGGACGAAGATGCCACCGTACTTCTTGGCCGCGGAAAGGCCAAAGACGTGGTCGTCCTCGTTGATGGTGCCACCCACGGCACACAGCGAGTTATGGCAGTTGGTGAGCACGTAGGGCAACGGGAACTGCTCCATGCCCGAGGCGCGCGCCGTCTGGATGATGCCGACGAAGGTGATGTCGTGGCTCGCCATGGCATCGAAGCGAATCTTGAGTGCCTCGGGGTCGCCCGACGTGTTATGTGCCTGGAGGATCGAATACGCGATGGTGCCACGCTTGGCATCCTCAGGCGTCTGCGTAATACCGTGCTCGGCAGCCTCGGCCGCAGGCACAACCTCGCTGCCGCCGCGCAGGTAGATGCCGTCCTCGTACAGCTTGACCATACTGTCTCCCACTCTGCCCAAAAGATTTGGGCGCATAGCATACATTCGTTCAATATCGTGCCATAGAACGGCTGCGAGTGGGTTACGAATCTACACGTTCACTTTATCTCGGTAAAGCATAGAACGAGCCCGGTGCAGGACCGGCAGATTTGGTGCAAGAGTGTCCCTTTCGACTAGTCATTTAAGAACGTCCCCAATGACTACCCATAACAACGCCGATGTTTTGGCGCGGACAGTGAGCGACGTCCAGAGCGAACAAGTTGGCATGAAAAAGGCAAGGCATAGACCTTCTGGTCATGCCTTGCCTTTTGAATGACAAATTGTCGCTCTGGACGTCGCGCAGCGTCGGCCCGTTACGCGGGTTGGTAAACCCGCGTAACTACAAATCCCCGCCGGCGCCCAAAAGCTTGCGCATGACTTGCTCGGGGTTGACTGAGCCGTCGCGCGGGGCCAGGGCGGTGATCTTCTTCTGCATCTTGTACTCGTGCAGCTCGTCCTCGAGCTGGCGCACGCGGGCGCGGAGCCTCTCGTTCTCGCGGTCGCGCTCCTCGGCACGCTCCTTCATATCGAGGATGCGCACCACACCGGCAAGGTTGATGCCCTCGTCGGTCAGTTGGTTGATGAGCTCCAGGCGCTCGATATCGGCGCGCGAATACAGACGCGTGTTGCCGCCCGAGCGTTGGGGGTTCACCAGGCCCTTGGACTCGTAGACGCGCAGAGTCTGCGGATGCATGCCGGTCAGCTCGGCCGCCACGCTGATCATGTACAGCGGTTTGTTCCTATTGTCCTCGGCCATGCTACCTGACGCCTTTCCGTCTCGTTATCGTCCATCATAAGCCCGCGGGCGCGGGCGTGCGCCACGACCGCCCTAGTACGTCGCCTTGTAACGGTTGACTTTCTCGCGGTAGTCGCGCGTGTCGGCCTCGCGCAGCTTGGTCATGGCATCGCGCTCGTCGTCGGACAGGTTCGTGGGGACCTGCACCTTGATCTCGACAAGCAGCGCGCCTGTGCGGCCACGGTGCTTAACATCGGGCGCGCCCATCTCCTTAAAGCGGAACTTTTTGCCCGTCTGGGTGCCCGCCGGTACCTTCAGACGAACCGTCGCCCCGCCGGGCGTGGGCACGTCCACCGTGCAGCCGAGCGCCGCCTCGTAGACCGAGACCGGTACCTCCATGGTCACATCGGCACCTTTACGCTTAAACAGCGGATGCTCCTCCACGTGCGTGGTCACGACCAGGTCGCCGCGCTCGCCTCCGGCAACGCCGTACTCGCCACGGCGCTTGTAACGCAATTTGCCGCCGTCGACCGCACCCGCAGGCACCGAGACCGTGATGGTCTGCTGCTCGCCCGTCGAGGGAATGCGGTAGGTGACCTTGTGCGTCACGCCGCGAAACGCGTCCTCGGCCGTCACATCGACAGTCAGCGACAGGTCGCCGCCCTTGCGCGCGCGGTTGCGGCCCGCGCCCGCACCGGCATTACCCGCGGTCCCGGCAAAGCCCGAGCCCCAATCGCTGCCCCAGGCGCCGTTGCCGCTAAAGATGCTGTCGAAGATATCGCCCCAGCCACTGGCGCCCGCGCCGGCACCGTAGCCGCCGCCATACGCGCCGCCCGCGCCCGGCATGCCGCCAAACATGAGCATCTGGTCGTACTCTTTGCGCTTCTTCTCGTCCGAAAGCGTTTCGTAGGCCTCGCTGATCTCCTTGAACTTGGCCTCGTCGCCGCCGGCATCGGGGTGATATTTTTGCGCGAGCTTGCGAAACGCGCTCTTAATCTCTTTGTCGGAGGCGCTCTTGGATACGCCCAGGATGTCATAGAAGGTTTTGCCTGCAGCCATCGTAGCTCCTCTCCTCTAGTACCTGCCATTTGGGGACGGGGTAGAAATGGCAGATTTACTCATACTCGCACTCTTGACAACGGCGACGCACATGCGCATGCACATGGCGGCGCCTTGTCAAGAGACGAAATCTGCCATTTCTACCCCGTCCCCAAATGGCAGGTCAAGGTTAAAAGGGCCCCGGGTGTTGCCCCGGGGCCCTTCTCAATTACTCCTCGGTGCCCTCGGCCGTATCGGCCGCGGCATCCTCGGGCGCCGCTTCGGGCTCCGGTGCGGGGCGCTTCTCGCCACCGTAGGTCACCGTCACCATCGCGGAACGCAGGATGCGGTCCGCCATGCGGTAGCCCTTCTGGTACACGTCGTTGACGGTCTCGTCGTACTGCGATGCGTCCTCGACACGCCCCACGGCCTGGTGCTCGAGCGGATCGAACGCCTCGCCCTTGGGGTCGATGGGCTCAACGCCCTCGTGCGCAAACACATCGAGCAGCTTGGCATGCACCGCGTCAACGCCATCGACGAACTGCTTAAAATCGTCGGAAAGCTCCTGGCTACGGGCATGGTCGATTGCACGCTCGATATCGTCAACCACCGGCAGCAGCGCAGTGACGAGCTTCTCGGTCGCGCGCTCGCGCTCGGCGATGCGCTCGTTGGCGGTACGGCGACGGAAGTTCTCCCAGTCGGCCTGTAGGCGGGCGGTGCGCTCGGTGGCGTCCTTTGCCTTGTCCTCGGCGGCCTTCTGAGCCTCTGCCGCAGCATCGAGCTCGTTGCGCACGTCGGCAAGCTCCTTTTGGGCCTGCTCGAACTTGAGCTTAAAGTCGTTGTCGGCGGCTTCCTCACCGGCGCGGATAGCGGCTTCCACCATCTCGTCCTCGGTCATCGTCGCCTCCTTGTTGGAATCCTCTACCTGGTTCTCGGCAGCCTCGGCGGCCTCGGCCTCGTTGGCCTCGGTATCGTCGACGGCCTCTACGGGAATCTTCACGTCCTTCTCCTCAGAGTCAACGGGGGCGGCGCCAGCAGCAGCCGCCTCCGTGCGAGCTTTACGGGCGGACATGATTACTTGTCCTCGTCGTCCACAACCTCGTAGTCGGCGTCGACAACGTCATCGTCGGCAGACTGGGCAGCGGCAGCGCCGTCGGTCTGCTGCTGAGCGTCGGCGTAGACAACCTGAGCCAGCTCGTAGGCCACGGACTGCAGGGACTCGCCAGCGGCCTTGATGGCCTCGACGTCAGAACCCTCGAGCGCCTTCTTGGCGTCGGCGATAGCGGCCTCGGCCTTGGACTTCACGTCGGCGGAAACCTTGTCGCCCAGCTCGTTGAGGGTCTGCTCGGTGGAGTAGCACAGGCTATCGGTCTGGTTGCGGACCTCGACCTCTTCCTTCTGCTTCTTGTCCTCCTCGGCATGAGCCTCGGCGTCCTTGACCATACGATCGACCTCGTCGTCAGACAGAGCGGTGGAGCCGGAGATAGTGATCTGCTGCTCCTTACCGGTGCCCTTGTCCTTAGCGGAGACCTTGACGATGCCGTTGGCGTCGATGTCGAAGGTGACCTCGATCTGCGGCACGCCGCGGCGGGCAGCCGGGATACCGGTCAGCTGGAACTTACCGAGCGACTTGTTGTCGCGGGCAAGCTCGCGCTCGCCCTGGAGCACGTTGATCTCGACGCTGGTCTGGTTGTCGGCAGCTGTGGAGTAGACCTCGGTCTTGGAGGTCGGGATCGTGGTGTTGCGGTCGATCATCTTGGTCATGATGCCGCCCATGGTCTCAACGCCCAGCGACAGCGGGGTAACGTCGAGCAGCAGGATGCCCTCGACGTCGCCGGTGAGCACGCCGCCCTGGACGGCAGCGCCGTCGGCAACGACCTCGTCGGGGTTCACGGACATGTTGGGCTGCTTGCCGGTCATGGTCTTGACCAGATCCTGGACAGCGGGCATACGGGTGGAACCGCCGACGAGGATGACCTCGGTCAGATCGGAGAGCTTGAGCTTGGCGTCGCGCAGAGCGTTGGTGACAGGCTGCTTGCAGCGCTCGAGCAGGTCGCGGGTGATCTTCTCGAACTCGGCGCGGGTCAGCGTGTAGTTGAGGTGCAGCGGGCCGGACTGGTTCATGGTAATGAACGGCAGGTTAATGGTGGACTGCTGCGCCGCGGAGAGCTCCTTCTTGGCGTTCTCGGCAGCCTCCTTCAGACGCTGCAGGGCCATGGGGTCCTGACGCAGGTCGACACCGTTCTCCTGCTGGAACTTGTCGGCCATCCAGTCGATGACGCGCTGATCCCAGTCGTCGCCGCCCAGGTGGTTGTCGCCCGAGGTGGACAGAACCTCAAACACGCCGTCGGCGAGGTCGAGGATGGAGACGTCGAAGGTACCACCGCCCAGGTCGAAGACCAAGATGCGCTGGTCGGTGCCCTGCTTGTCCAGGCCATAGGCAAGAGCGGCAGCGGTCGGCTCGTTGACGATACGCTTAACGTTGAGGCCAGCGATCTTGCCGGCGTCCTTGGTGGCCTGACGCTGGGCGTCGTTGAAGTAGGCCGGGACGGTGATGACGGCGTCGGTGACGGTCTCGCCCAGATACTTCTCGGCGTCGGCCTTCATCTTGGCGAGCACCATGGCGCTCACCTGCTCGGCGGTGTAATCCTTGCCCTCGATGTCGACGACGGCACGGCCACCCTGGCCCTCCTTGACCTCATACGGCACGGTCTTGATCTCAGAGGTGCACTCGGAGTACTTGCGGCCCATGAAGCGCTTGATGGAAAACACGGTGTTCTTGGGGTTGGTGACAGCCTGGTTCTTAGCGGCCTTACCCACAACGCGGTCGCCGTCAGCACGGAAGCCGACAACGGACGGGGTGGTGCGGTCGCCCTCGGCGTTCACGATAATGGTCGGAGAACCGCCCTCGAGAACGGCCATAGCGGAGTTAGTAGTACCAAGGTCGATACCAAGAATCTTACTCATTAGAAATTCCCTCTCTCTTTTGCGTTCGCGCCGCCTCGACGATCTGTCGCGCGGCGCTTCGGCTTGTCTTTCAGGATGTAGTGTATCCCCTTATGGGCCGGAATATACAAAATCTAAGTCAATTCATATAAGATTTCTTATCTCTGAGAGTTTAGGTTCTCAAATGCGCAGGTAGATACACTGTTTGAGTTCTCGGCAGATCTATTGAGATCTATGTAGAGTTGACTGAGGCGCGAGCCTGAAACTATCTCCCGTTTTGGACGTGGATTACGGGATGCGGTTTCCGCTAGCTCGCTCAATCGCCCTATATGTCAAGTCACCTATAGCTAACATTTGCGCAGCTCAACGGCCCCACCTGCGCGTTTTTTAGTAAGCCGTGGCATACTCGGCGAACGGTATGAAGATGCCGGTCAGAGGGTATTGCAAACGGTCGCTCCCGTGGTATGTTTTTGCCCGAATCAAACCGACGCGCATCGCCTGTAGCGTCGGTCAACAGAGAGGAAACTACCATGGCTCATCCCGTAATTGATGCCGACGAGTGCATCGCTTGTGGCGTTTGCGTCGACTCCTGCCCCGCTGGCGTTCTGGAGCTCCAGGACGTCGCTACCGTCGCTGACGAGGATTCCTGCGTCGCCTGTGGCGCTTGCCAGGACGCTTGCCCCGCCGGCGCGATCACCGAGATCGTCGAGGAGTAACAGCTCCCCACTTGCACACTCAAAAGTACACCGTGCACAAAAAGGAGGCCTCCGCATCGCCGCGGAGGCCTCCTTTTGCATGTGTGGGCAGCTAATTTGGAGCGGGACCCTTGGCAGTTGCGGTGGAATAGTTCCTGTTTTATGGCTTGGATGCCGATTTTAGGAACTATTTCACCGCAACTTATAGACGCGGCGTCGACTAGGACAAATCGTCCTCGTAGGGCATTAGGTCCGCCAAGTAACCTTTCTCCTTGAGCATGGCCTCGATCTCGTCGAGGGTTTGCTCGTCCTCCGCCGCGATGCGATGGAAGTGATAGCCGCTCGTCACCGTTAGTAGCGGGAAACTCTTGCCGCTCTCGATATCGTGCAGGTAGCGCTCAACATCGCGACGATTGCGGATGTCCAGGTCGGCCGTGATCTTGCCGTACACGCGGTGATTGACGATCACGTTGAGCACGGCGCCTCCGGCGTCGACGACACTCGTGAGCTCATCGCCTGCCTGCTCCACGCTGTGGCGAACCTTGACCAAGCGCGTGGGCACAGCGGGGCTGCTGGGGGCCTCCTGCAGCACATAACCACGGTTGGTCGCCACGATATCGTGCCCGTCGGCGCGCAGCAGAGCGATGTCTTGCACGACAATCTGGCGGCTCACACCCACCTCGCGGGCAAGTGCGCTGCCCGAAACGGGCTCCTTGGCTTCCTCGAGCACGCCCATGATGGCACGGCGACGCTCGCGGGCGTCCATTATTTACCGTCCAGCAGACGCAGGTGCTTAAGCGAGAGGTCGAGAATCGGCGCAGAGTGCGTCAACGCGCCCGAGCTAATAAAGTCAACGCCCAGGTCGGCGAGCGCTCGGATATTGCTGGCGTCCACGTTGCCCGAGCACTCGGTCTTGGCGCGGCCGGCGATAAGCTCGATCGCGGCAGCCATGTCGTCGTGGGTCATGTTGTCGAACATGATGATATCGGCGCCGGCCTCCACGGCCTCGCGCACCATGTCCAGGTTCTCGCACTCGATCTCGACCGTCGTGGTAAACGATGCATGGGCGCGCGCCATCTCGATCGCACGCGTCACGCCACCGGCGGCATCGATGTGGTTGTCCTTGAGCATGACGGCCGTCGACAGGTTGTAACGGTGGTTGCTGCCGCCGCCGATCTCGACCGCGGCCTTCTCGAAGACGCGCATGCCCGGCGTGGTCTTGCGCGTATCGACAAGCACGGTCTTGGTGCCCTCGAGCGCAGCCGCCATCCGATGCGTGTAAGTAGCGATGCCGCTCATGCGCTGCAGGTAGTTGAGCGCCACACGCTCGCCCGAAAGCAGCACGCGCGCGTCTCCGCGCACCTGGCCCACGTGATCGCCAGCGTGCACCTCGTCGCCGTCCGCGACATCAAACAACACGGAGCTCTGCGGATCCAGCAGCTCAAAGGTGCGAGCGAACACATCCAAGCCCGCGATGATGCCATCGGCCTTGGCGATAAGCTCCACCGTGGCGGGACGCGCCGTGGGGCACACGCTCGACGTGCTCACGTCCTCAAAGGTAATGTCCTCGCGCAGAGCCTGCAGAATCAGATCATCGACGACGAGCTTCATGGTAATGGGGTTCATGGTCTACTCCTCCACGGCCTGCGTGCCGGCGGCACGGACCAAATCATCGATTGCAAGGATATCGGAACTCAGGGCGCGATGGCGTCCATCGAGCGCGGGCTCGCCCGCCTGCTCCACGGCAAGCGACTCGCCGGTGCGCATACGCCAAGCAGCGCGGCGACCCCAGACTAGGGACTCGAGCAGGCTGTTAGAAGCTAGGCGATTCTTGCCGTGAACGCCGTTGCAGGCCGTCTCGCCCGCGGCGTAGAGCTCGGGCATCGAGGTGCGACCGTCCTTGTCGACCCACACGCCGCCCATAAAGTAGTGCTGCGTGGGCGTAACGGGAATGGGCTCGTCCAAGATATCGCGACCGTCCTCCAGGCAGCGCGCGCGGATGTTGGTAAAGTGCCCGGTCACCACACCGCGCTCGACGGGGGCAAAGCTCAGCCATTCGTGCTCGGTGCCGTCCTGCTTCATCTGCTCGCGAATAGCAGCGGCGACCACATCGCGCGGCTGCAACTCGTCGGTAAAGCGCTCGCCGGCGGCGTTGAGCAAAATCGCGCCCTCGCCGCGGCAGCTCTCGCTGATCAGGAAGGTGCGGCCCGGCTGCGGCGAGAACAGTCCCGTGGGGTGAATCTGCACGTAGTCCAGGTGCTCCATCTTAATGCCATGCTCCTGAGCAATGTAGCAGGCATCGCCCGTGAGCTGCGGGTAGTTAGTCGAATGGTCGTATACGCCGCCGATACCGCCCGTAGCCCACAGCGTGTGGCGGGCATGGATCTTAAAAGGCTCGCCGGCATGCACGCCCTCAGCGGCATTTGCCAGCTCGTCGGCGGGGCGAGCCGAATCGCCCTCATCCACGGCAACGGCGACAACGCCGGTGCACACCGTGGCGTCATCGCGCTCGGCGGTCAGGATGTCGGTCATGGCAACGTGTTCGAGAATCTGCACGTTGTCCAGCTTACGGACAGCCTGGAGCAGCTTGGTCGTAATCTCCTTGCCCGTAATATCGGCATGGAAGGCGATGCGCGGGCGGCTGTGCGCGCCCTCGCGGGTAAAGTCGAGGCTGCCGTCGGCCTTGCGCTCAAAGTCCACGCCCATCGCCAGCAGGTCGTTGATGACCGAGCGGCTCGAGCGGATCATGATGTCAACGCTCTCGCGGCGGTTCTCGTAATGGCCGGCGTGCATGGTGTCCTCAAAGAAGGCATCGTAGTCAGAGCCCTCGGGCAGTACGCAGATGCCGCCCTGCGCGAGCATCGAATCGCACTCGTCGATGGCGCCCTTGGAGAGCATGATTACGCGCGTGCTCGTCGGCAGATTGAGAGCCGCATACAGGCCCGCCACGCCGCAACCGGCAATGACGACGTCACACTCCATATCGGGGTATTGTTTGGTTTCCACAGGAATCCTCTCCCTTGTAATGTGGCATAAGGGATGGTCCCTCATGTCACATTGGCTTAGCGCGTCGCGTACTCGAGCATGCGGTCGAGCGTGAGCTTGGCCTGATCGGCGGCCTCTTCCGACACGCCAATCTGCACCTCGCCCTCGCCCGTCTCCAGGCAGTGCACGAGTTTTTCGAGCGTGATGAGATCCATGTTGACGCAAGTGGGCTGCACCGCAGGGAAGTAGAACTTCTTGCCGGTGCCCTGGCAGCGGCGCTCAAGCTCGTAGAGCACGCCGCGGACCGTCACGATAATGAACTCGCTCGCGTCCGACTCCTCGGCATACTTGATGATGCCGGCAGTGGAGCCGATGTAGTCAGCCTCGGCCAGGACGTCGGCCTTGCACTCGGGGTGCGCCAGCACGAGCGCGTCGGGATGCGCCTCCTGCGCGTCGACGATCTGCTCGACGGTAATGATGTGATGACGCGGGCAGTAGCCGTTGTTGAGGATGACGTGCTTTTGGGGCACCTGCTCGGCCACAAAGCGGCCCAGGTTCTGGTCGGGAATGAACAAGATGTGCTGCTGCGGCAGCTCGGAGACAATCTTGACGGCGTTAGAGCTGGTAACGCACACATCACTCCAGCTCTTGATCTCGACCGTCGAGTTGACGTAGCACACCACGGCCAGGTCGTCGCCATACTCGGCGCGCGCCGCGTCGACCGTCTCGCGCTTGACCATGTGCGCCATGGGACAGTCCGCGCCCGGCTCGGGCAGCAGCACGGTCTTGGTGGGATTGAGCAGCTTGGCGCTCTCGCCCATAAACTCCACGCCGCACAGCACGATCGTCTGCTGCGGCAGGCTCTTGGCGAGCTTTGCCAGGTAGAAGCTGTCGCCGACGTAATCGGCAACGGCTTGGACCTCGGGCGCCACATAATAGTGCGCCAGGATCACTGCGTCACGTTGGGTTTTTAGCTGATGAATGGCCTCAACGAGCTCTGCGGGCACCAGTGCCGCGCGCTCCGTTGCCGTCGTTGCCGATGCCAGGCCGGCCGCGATATCGCGTGCAAGCTCCGATGCATCCATGTTCGCGCTCTGTGCCATCAAGGCCCCTCTCTTTTGGCGAATCTTGGGGCTTTAGTATGACACCTGGCTTTACAGCTGACAAGACAGCTGTAAAGCCAGGTGTAAAGTTGGAATAAAGATTCAATCTTGGGGCGGGTCCATTTTCGAACTGGCAAGCTGAGGATCTGTCTCTTATACACATCTCCGAGCCCACGAGAC
>URCU01000026.1:0-20106 GCA_900546425.1 uncultured Collinsella sp.
CTTATGCGATCGTCGGCAGCTTCAGATGTGTATAAGAGACAGATACGTTTGGCGTCGAGCTTCCCGAGCCCAAGGTCGAGCTGCCGCTGGGCCTGCTGGGCGTTGCCGCCGGCCTGGTCGCCTACACGGGCGACGACGTGGACGAGGCTGCTGCCAAGATTCTCGAGGCCCGCGCCGAGGCCCGTGCCGCCAAGAACTGGGATCTGGCCGACGCCATCCGCGACCAGCTCAAGGACCTGGGCCTGACGATTGAAGATACCGCCGCCGGCACTCGTATCAAATCTCTCTAATCCCCGCGGGTTTCCCAAGCACCCGACCTTGCCGTTCAAACCGTCGCTCGCGTACTCAAGTACGCGTCGCTCCTCTTTCACGGCAATCTCGGGCACTTGGAAAGCCCGTACCGACCGCCCGAATTAATATTCATGGGCGGTCGTTTATTTTGTTTCGTTTGATAGTTGTATTTAGGAGGTCGCTTTATGGCCGACAATCGCAAGCGTGCGCCTCGTGGCGGCAAGCAGGCTGCTTCTGGCTCGCGTTCGATTCGCCGCAACGACCGCGCTGCCGCTCCCAAGGGCCAGCGCGATCGTACCCAGGCCGCACGTCCGCAGCGCGATCGCAACCGCGACGCTGTCCAGGCTCCCAAGGGTGAGTTCATCGAGGGTCGCCGTGCTGCTGCCGAGGCGCTACGCACTGGTTTTCCCATCAAGTGCGCGCTCATTGCCGAGGGCGGGGAGCGCGATGCCGTCTTGTCGCGCCTGGTCGATGACCTCAACGCCGCGGGCGTCCGCATTAAGTTCGTTCCACGCGCGCAGCTCGATGCGCTGTCGAGCCATGGCGCTCACCAGGGCATTGCGCTCGAGGTTGGCAACTTCCCCTATGCCGATGTCGCCGACATCCTCGACCGCGCGGGCGACGGTCCGGCGTTTGTCGTCGTGCTCGACCATGTGACCGACGATGGTAACTTTGGCGCCATCGTGCGCTCTGCCGAGGTTGTGGGCGCAGCGGGCGTCATCATCGCCAACAAACGAGCCGCCGGCGTAACGGTGGGTAGCTACAAGACTTCTGCCGGCGCCGTTATGCATCTGCCCATCGCGCAGGTCCCCAATATCGCTCGTGCGCTCGATGACCTCAAAGCCGCCGGTTTTTGGGTGGGCGGTGCCTCCGAGCACGCCGAGGGCAGCTGCTGGGATGCCCCCTTCGAGGGCCGCGTGGCACTCGTCATGGGTTCCGAGGGCGACGGCATCTCGCGTCTGGTGCTCGAGAAATGCGACTTTTTGACCAAGCTTCCCCAGCGCGGTATGACCGAGAGCCTCAATGTTGCCCAGGCGACTACGGCCCTCTGCTTTGAGTGGCTGCGCCGCAACGCCGGCGAGCTCATGGGGGAGGAGTAGCGCATGTCCAAAAAGAACCGTGCCAAGTCCAAGGCCAAGCGCTTTGGCGAGGGCTCGGCCAAGCCGATTGTTTCGGCCGCGACCTACGGCGTGGGCGGCAATGCGTTTGCGCAGGCCATCGCCGACCCGGTCTCGACGGTGCACTCCAATAAGCCCGAGCTGTTGGTGGTCGACGGTTACAACGTGATCCACTGCACGCCGCGCTACGAAAAGCTCGTGTACGACCATTCCGACGATCCGTATTCCAGCGACGTTCACGATATGGCGCGCACCGCCCTCATCAACGACGTTGCTGCCTTTGCCCAGGGCCGTTACGAGGCCGTGATCGTGTTTGACGGCGCGGGCAATATCTCCAGTGAACGTCCCAACCTGCCGGCCCGCGGCGTGCGCATCGAGTTCTCGCCGACGGGTGTTTCAGCCGATACCGTGGTGCAAAAGCTCTGCATCGAGGCGCGCGAGGAAGGCCGCGCATGCTCCGTGGTATCGAGCGACGGCACGATCCAGGCCGTCGTCATGGGCAAGGGTGTTACGCGCATCTCGAGCCGCATGCTGGTGGACGAGATCAAACAGATCGATAACGACGTTCACGAGGCAGAGGAAGCTCCGCAGATCAAGATGACCCTGGGCAGTCGCCTAAGTCCCGATGCGCTGGCCAAGCTCAAGGCGTTGCGCGGGAGGTAGGGGATTGTCCATAGAGACCCGTTTCCCAATTGGCCAGCCCGTTGATTTGTAATCAATGGGCTGCGGGCTTACCGTCGCCAAAACGAATAGTTTTTGGTTCTGGCGAACAGATAAAACTATTCGTTCTGACGAAGGGTTTTGAGATGTGGTCGGTCAAAGGGTCTGTTGCGCCTCGTCCGCAATTCCTTTATTCTTAACTGGCTTCGCGTGAAAGCGCCAAGTGTGCCAGTGTGGCGCAACGGTAGCGCAACTGATTTGTAATCAGTGGGTTGCAGGTTCGATTCCTGTCACTGGCTCCATGAGAGTTTCGGGCTCTGTTCCTTATGGGACAGGGCCCGTTTCTTTTTAGGTGGTGTGCCATTGGGTCAGCGCCCATTCCGTTTTCGGTTTGTCTCAATCTGTAACACGAAGAGGCTGAAAACCCTCCTTATAGTTACAGATTGAGACAATGCCAAGGGATGGCCGATAACATCTCAATCTGTAACACGAAGAGGCCGAAAACCGTTCTAGCTGTTACAGAATGAGACGTAAGCTGGGGTCTCTGCGAAACATCTCGATCTGTAACAGATAGGGGAGAAAATGTTCTCTAAATGTTACAGATTGAGACAAAGGCCGGACCGGTCCCAGTCATCCTGGTCGAGCGAGGATTTTCGGACATACGAGCGTGGAAAATCTCCTGCTAAGTGAATGAGCGTGGATAATCTCCCACTTTGGGCTCGAAGCCACGCAAAAAGTGGGAGATTATCCACGCTCGATTCTGTCTGGGAAGCCCGATATCGACCTATATATAGGTGCAAATGAGTCGATATCAAAGTTCGATCCTGATGGTGTACTCCACTACGCAAAAGTGTTCCCTCGGGAAATGTCACCGCTAGATGCAAATCCACCGTCCTTCATATCCAAATTCAACAAACCCGCAGGTCAAAGGTATATAGATACGCCCGGCACCGTGTATCTAGAGGTTTTCGTTGACAGCCCCCAAGGTGGCATCGTATTATCTTCTTCGTTCGCGGGGGCGGCGGTCCAAAAGACCAAAGGACCTGCGGATACTTGAACGATTGGGAGTTTGCCCGAGTGGTTAATGGGGACGGGCTGTAAACCCGTTGGCTCTGCCTACATAGGTTCGAATCCTATAGCTCCCACCCGTCAAGTGCCTGTATAGCTCAGTCGGTAGAGCACTTCGTTGGTAACGAAGAGGTCACCAGTTCAAGTCTGGTTGCAGGCTCCATCCGGCGGTGTAGCTCAGTTGGTTAGAGCACACGGTTCATACCCGTGGCGTCACTGGTTCGAATCCAGTCACCGCTACCATAGGTAACACGGTGGCTTCTCAATAGTATGTTGAGAGGCCACTATGGTATAAAGGCAAAGTCCCGTCCGGGGACGACCTGTTTAGAGGAGGGCTTTATGGCCAAAGAGAAGTTTGAGCGCACTAAGCCGCATGTTAACATCGGCACCATTGGTCACGTCGACCACGGCAAGACCACGCTGACCGCTGCCATCACCAAGGTTCTCTCCGAGACCGAGGGCTGCAAGGCTGACTTCACTGCGTTCGAGAACATCGACAAGGCTCCCGAGGAGCGCGAGCGCGGCATTACGATCTCCGTCTCCCACGTCGAGTACGAGACTGCTGCCCGTCACTACGCTCACGTTGACTGCCCGGGCCACGCTGACTACGTCAAGAACATGATCTCCGGTGCTGCTCAGATGGACGGCGCTATCCTGGTCATCGCCGCTACCGACGGCCCCATGGCTCAGACCCGCGAGCACATCCTGCTCGCCCGTCAGGTCGGCGTTCCCTACATCGTCGTCTTCCTGAACAAGTGCGACATGGTTGACGATGACGAGCTCATCGACCTCGTCGAGATGGAGACCCGTGAGCTCCTCTCCGAGTACGATTTCCCCGGCGACGACATCCCCGTCATCCGTGGTTCCGCTCTGGGCGCTCTCGAGGGCGACGCCAAGTGGATGGACGCCATCCGCGAGCTCATGAAGGCTGTCGACGAGTACATCCCGACGCCTGCTCGTAACAACGACCTCCCGTTCCTGATGGCCGTTGAGGACGTTATGACCATCTCCGGCCGTGGTACCGTTGCTACCGGCCGTGTCGAGCGCGGTGAGCTCAAGCTCAACGAGCCCGTCGAGATCGTCGGCATCAAGGATACCCAGAACACCGTCGTTACCGGTATCGAGATGTTCCGTAAGTCCATGGACTTCTGCGAGGCTGGCGACAACGTCGGTCTGCTGCTCCGCGGCATCAAGCGCGAGGACATCGAGCGCGGCCAGGTTCTCTGCAAGCCCGGTTCGGTTACCCCGCACACCAAGTTCACCGGCGAGATCTACGTTCTGACCAAGGAGGAGGGCGGCCGTCACACCCCGTTCTTCGATGGTTATCGTCCTCAGTTCTACTTCCGTACCACCGACGTTACCGGTACGGTCAAGCTCCCCGAGGGCACCGAGATGGCTATGCCTGGTGACCACATCACCATCGAGGGCGACCTCATCCACCCGATCGCCATGGAGGAGGGCCTGCGCTTCGCTATCCGCGAGGGTGGCCACACCGTCGGTTCGGGCATCGTCTCCACGATCATTGAGTAAATTAGCTCTTTGATATAGCTGACTTAGAGAACCCGGCACTTATATGGGTGCCGGGTTCTTTTCTGCAATGGATATTGAGCCATTGCTGGTGTCGAGAGGATCGATAATGGTCCTGGGTGCACCGTCGATTAGATCTCGTTGGCTCCATTGATGTGTTCCAAATATGAATGGGTTCACCGAGAACCAATTGATTCGAGGTTTTCGTTGACAGCACTTACGTAGAGCTGATAAAGTATCAACTCGTGCCCGTACGGGGCGGAAATGAAAGGTTCAGGATACATGCGTACTCTAGTTACTCTTGCGTGCACTGAGTGCAAGCGCCGCAACTATACGACCACCAAGAACAAGTCGACCATGCCTGATCGTATGGAGATCAAGAAGTATTGCCCCTGGTGCCGTCACCACACGCTGCACAAAGAGACTCGCTAGTCTCTAGTCACATACGCCAGTAGTTCAATTGGTAGAGCATCGGTCTCCAAAACCGAGTGTTGAGGGTTCGAGTCCTTCCTGGCGTGCCAGTCATTATTCCGTAAGCTCCCACTTGGGGGCTTACGGTTTAGTCATGTATAAGCGCATTGCGCGGAGGTAACCCAAATGGCCAACAAGAAGAACAAGAAGAAGGCACAGCAGCCGGCACCTGCCAACAATGCTGCCGCCAACTCCAAGGTTGAGGCCAAGAAGGCCGTTGCCAAGAAGAACGAGAAGGCTGCGAAGTCCAAGAAGAACGAGAAGCCTGGTTTCTTCGCCCGCACCAAGAAGTATTTCGCTTCGGTCAAGTCTGAGATGAAGCGTGTCACGTGGCCCGATAAGAAGGAGCTCGTGAACTACTCGGTCGTCGTTTGCGCTTCTCTGATCGTCGTCGGCGTCGTCATCGCTCTGCTCGATGCTGGCTTTGGCGAGGCTCTTGCTCTGTTCTCTGGATTGAGGGGCTAAACCATGTCTAAGCGTTGGTACGTCGTTCACACTTACTCTGGATACGAGAACCGCGTTAAGTCCGATCTCGAGCATCGCATCGAGACTATGGGCATGCAGGACCGTATCTTTGATATCGAGATTCCTATGGAGCGTGTCACCGAGATTAAAGAGGGTGGCAAGCGTGAGACCAAGGATTCCAAGATTTTCCCGGGTTATGTCCTGGTCCGCATGGAAATGGATGACGATGCTTGGACGTGTGTTCGTAACACGCCTGGCGTCACCGGTTTTCTGGGCGGCAACGGCAAGCCCGCTCCGCTTTCCCGCGACGAGTACAACAAGATGACTCGTCGTCCCGGTAAGGGCGATTCGCCCAAGCGCACCTCGGTTGATATTGAGGTCGGCACGTCCGTCCGCGTCACCGATGGTCCGCTTACCGACTTTGATGGCAAGGTCTCCGAGGTTAACACCGAGGCTGGCAAGCTCAAGGTCACGCTGATGATCTTTGGCCGCGAGACGCCTGTTGAGCTCGACTTTAACCAGGTCGCTGTCATCGCTTAAGTTTTTCGTCCGTTCGCGCGAGCGTGCTTCTTCTGTGACTGCTCATCTCAGGAGTGCTTCTAACACGTGCGTGCTTACGATATAGCAAGTACTTCACACTCGTGATTCGAAAGGAATGACCATGGCTGAGAAGAAGGTTGCCAACGTCATTAAGCTCCAGATTCCTGCTGGTGCAGCTAACCCCGCTCCTCCCGTCGGCCCCGCCCTGGGCGCTGCTGGCGTGAACATTATGCAGTTCTGCCAGGCCTTTAACGCCGAGACGCAGGACAAGAAGGGCGACATCATCCCCGTTGAGATCTCTGTCTACGAGGACAAGTCCTTCTCCTTCATCACCAAGACCCCGCCGGCGGCTCACCTCATCAAGAAGGAGCTGAACCTCAAGTCTGGTTCCGCTAAGCCCCAGGCTGACAAGGTCGGTCAGCTCTCCCAGGAGCAGCTCACCAAGATCGCCGAGATCAAGATGCCGGACCTCAATGCCAACGACATTGACGCCGCCAAGAAGATCATCGCCGGTACCGCCCGCTCCATGGGCGTCACCATCGCTGAGTAGCGATTTCTTTAGGTAATGACGGGTGCTCCGACCGGGGCGCCCGTTGTATGTGTGCAATAGGGCACACGATACGATGTGGGAGGGCTCACGCCCGTTTAACCACAGGAGGTAATGCACATGGCTAAGCATGGTAAGAGCTATAACGCCGCTGCCGAGAAGATCGACCGCGCCACGCTCTACACCCCCCTTCAGGCTGCCAAGCTCATCAAGGAGCTCGACACCGCCAAGTTCGACGAGACCGTCGAGGCCCACTTCCGTCTGGGCATCGATACTCGTAAGGCTGACCAGAACATCCGTGGTTCCATCTCCCTGCCCCACGGCACCGGCAAGACCGTTCGTGTTGCCGTCTTCGCCGAGGGCGAGAAGGCTCGCGAGGCCGAGGCTGCCGGCGCCGACATCATCGGTTCCGACGAGCTCGTCGCCCAGATCCAGAAGGGCGAGATCAACTTCGACGCCGCTATCGCTACGCCGAACATGATGGCCAAGGTTGGCCGCATCGGTAAGATCCTTGGTCCCCGTGGCCTCATGCCGAACCCCAAGCTCGGCACCGTGACCATGGACGTCGCCAAGATGGTCTCCGAGCTCAAGGCTGGCCGCGTTGAGTACCGCGCCGACCGTTACGGCATCTGCCACGTGCCCCTGGGCAAGAAGTCCTTCTCTGAGCAGCAGCTCGTCGAGAACTACGCTGCCCTGTACACCGAGATCCTGCGCGTCAAGCCCTCTTCTGCTAAGGGCAAGTACGTCAAGTCCATCTCCGTGTCTTCCACCATGGGCCCTGGCGTCAAGGTCGATCCCGCTGTCCAGCGTGACTTCCTGGCTGAGTAACTGCTAGTTACTGCCTGAGCAAAGCAAGCATTGCTAAAGAAACCCGGTTCTGCCTCGTGCAGGACCGGGTTTCTTGCTATCTCGGGCCAAAACCACCACAAAGGGGACAGGCACCTTTGTGGTGGTTTGGGCACTTTGGCGTCAATGTTATGGCATCGCAGCGAGCCGGTTCCAAGTGCCCCAGGTCGCCCCGAAAGAGGAGCGACGCGTACTTTGGTACGCGAGCGACGATCTGAGGGGCGAGATGGGGTGCTTGGGGCCGGCGCAGCGTCAAGGCTTAAAGGTGGTTACCAGGGTGTTCTGGCGGTAGAGGACTCGATGGCCTCGTGGCGCTTGAGCTCGCGGCGCATGGTTTGGGAATTGAGCCAAGCTGCCTGCCAGCCACGGATGGGGTAGCGCGCTTCGTCTAGCTCAAACTGCGTATAGCCGCAGGCGTTGATAATCGTCGTCCCGCACGCGTGTTGCCGCTCGCGCTGAAAATCGGGACCGTAGCTCTGATGCACATGCCCGTGCACCATGTAGTCGGGATTCCAGGACTCGAGCGCTGTGTTAAAGCATTCGAATCCTCGATGTGCCAGATCATCCAGGTCGCCCATGCCGGCGGCGGGCGCATGGGTCAGCAGGATATCGCAGCCGCCGACCATACTCACTTTGTGTGACAGCTTGCGCACGCGCTTGGCCATCTCGCGCTCGGTGTACATGTTGGCGCCATCTCGGTAGCGCATGGAGCCGCCAAGCCCCGCAATGCGGACGCCGCGATACACGTACACGGTGTCTTCGACGCAGATACAGCCGCCCGGTGCATGACGTGCATAGCGGTCATCGTGATTGCCGCGCACGTAGATGAGCGGTTTGTTGATGACGGTGACCAAAAACTCAAGATAGTCCGGGTCCAGATCGCCGGCGGACAAAATCAGGTCGATACCCTCAAAGCGTTCCTTGCGAAAACACTCCCAAAGGCATCGTTCTTCGGTATCGGCTACGGCAAGGATCTTCATAGGGCGCGAACTTTCGGCTCATCGTTGGGCTGCGGAATGGCGCCTACCACGTTGTCGGCCAGCCAGTCCATCTCGACGATTTGCGTGCTCGGCAACGGGGGAAAGCCCTCGATCTGCACTACGCCGTTCTGGCCGTGGAGTTCGCCGCCAAATGGATTGATGGAACCCTCGACGATGCCATTGCGGAGCAGCTGAACGAGCTTGCGCGTCTGATAGGGCAGATCCGGAGCGTAGCGAATATCGATGACGCCCGAGCTCATGCCATACCAGTAGTTGACGGCGCGAACCTGGCTGTCGTCGCTGGTCTCGTCCCAAGTGCCGTGCAGCAAGCTGCGCACGATAAGCTCGTAGTATCGGCCCCAGTTCCATACCGGCATGGCGATGCCGACGACCTTGCCATCGACCAGACGGTGGAGCCCGTAGGCCGTGGGGTCCTCCAGTGACTTTGACATGTCAGCGCCGGTCATAACACTCACGCCTTCGCGGCACATTGCCTCGGCAAGACCGCCGGCGGGCACATCGCCCCAGGTGAGAATTACCTGCGCGCGGGGGTCGAGCAGCGAGGCGCCGATGGCAAAGGCGTTGATCTCGCTGAGTGCGCCCGAGGCGAAGACCGACGCGTGGTAGCCAATGCGATGGTTGTCCGCCATGCTGGCGGCAAGGGCGCCCAGGAGGAACTTGGCCTCGTACATCTTGCCAAAGTACGAACGCACGCTTTGGTGGGGAAGGCCGATAGAGCAGTTGAGGAATCGCACCTTGGGGTACTCGACGGCGGCCCTGAGCGTATATTCCATCAGGCGGTGTGAAGTCGAGAAGATGGCCTTCGCCCCGTGCTTGACGGCGGTCTCCACGGCGGCGTAGAACACGTCCGGATCGTGGCAATCCTCGAATGCCTCGGTGCGCACGATTCCGCCAAAGTGCTCATCGAGATACTGACGCCCTTGGTCGTGCAGGCTGTCCCAGCTCGACGATGCACAGGGGAATTCATGGATAAAGGCGATGCGCAGAGGGTTGGCCGCCGAATAAACGGTCTTGCCCATAAAGAAGTTGAGCACGCCGGAGGTGGACTTGGAGGGCGACTCCTCCTCATCGACGCTCGGTGCCTCGACAAGATCGACCTTCTCCTCATCACTTTTGCCGGCAATGACCAACTCGCGCCAAATCTTGCACAGGCGGTTTACGACGATGTCCGTCGGCGTGTCCAGCAGACGGTCCTGGTTGTACACATTGAGGTATACGAGCATGGCGTCGGCGGGTGTAATGTCCAGATGGTCGCCGCCGGCGCGAAGGTAGGCGCGCTTAAAGAGCAAGAAGGTGTGGCGCAGGTAGTCGACCTTTTTCTGCGGCCATTTTTCGATAAGGTTCTGACCGAGCATCTTGGCGAGCGTCTCGTAGCTTCCCTCACGCGAGAACTCGATCTCGTATAGGGGGCAGACGCGCCAAAACGAGCAGAACTCGCCGTACAGGCGGCTTTCGACTGAGTCCCATTTGCCGGGATAGAGACGGGTGACCTTGGCCGAAACCGTTGGGGCATCCAGGAATTTGAGGACGCTGACGCGCTTGTTGCCCTCTTGGACATAGAACCGATGCATGAACTCGGTGACGATGATGGGGTCGCGATAGCCCTCGGTCACCTGGATGTCGTAGAGGTTGGACCACTTGCGGGCGAACTCGGTGCTAAACGGCAGCAGGGGCATAAAGTTACACGAAAAGGCAGACTGACGGCCTTTGGTGACCGTGCCGACGACCATTTCGAGCGGAATGTCCCTCAGGCCGACGCTCTCTCGCTGACCTAAGGGGAGCTGGGCAACGAGGCCGTCGAGGTCCGTAAGGTACGGGTGCTCGCTTTGGCTGATGGCGCGACGACGTCCCTGCTCGCCGCGCTTGCGTGCTTGACGATAGGCCTCTTCCATGGTGTCTACTCCCTTAGTCGTTTAAACAACGATATGAACCATGGTACCACGATGCGAAACCACCACAAAGGTGCCTGTCCCCTTTGTGGTGGTTTTAGGCGATGATGGGGGCGATGGCGCGGATGCAGGCGTCGGCTGCCGTAAAGGTGGTGCTGTCATCGCTGACGATAAAGATGATCTTGCCCTTGATGCCAAAGTCGCCGATCTCGCTAAAGAGCACGTAGGGCTCCTTGTCAAAGCCCGAGATGGGAAGCACGGCGGTCTTGGTGGCGCTGGTCAGCTCGTCTGCCAGCGCGTCGAGTGAAGCCCACTTGGACGTGTCCTTGACCGCGACGGGGACGGCCACGCGCCCAAAGGGCATCAAATGCACGAGCGTGTTCTTGGAGATATTGGAGTTGGGGACGATGATGGTTTGCCCACAGGCGTCCTCGATGGTCGTATGACGCCAGGTGATGTCTTGGACCACGCCCGACACGCCGCCGACCTCGATATTGTCGCCGGGCTTGATGATGCCCATAAAGGTCACCTGCATGCCACCGATAAGGTTTGACAGCGTGTCCTGAAAGCCGAGCGAGATGGCGATGCCGCCGACGCCAAGAGCGGCGACGAGGGCGTTTGCGTTAATGCCAAAGCAGTTGTCGAGGATAAAGCTGCCGCCAATCATCCAGATGATGGCGCGCGCGATGTTGATGAAGATGCTCGATGAAGGGAGTGGGTTATCGTCGCGGCTAAGCAGGTGGTGCAGGGTCTTGGACGCGACCTTGGCGGCAACGGCGGTGCCGATGGCCAAGATACCTGCCCAGATGATGTTGTGGACCCATCGTTGTGCAAAGAAATGAAGAATTGGCTCAAACAATTCCATGTAGGGAAACCTCCTCATGATCGTTCAACCATGATACCCACCAAAAAGCCCGTCCGATCACATCGGACGGGCTTCTGTGCTTGATATAAGGTCTGCACGGCGGGGCTGCAAGGCCCGGCGGTGTAGCTTAGCGGCGGCGCTTCCAGATCAACGCGGTGGCTAACGCAAAGCGGGGGAGTCTTTTCATGGCAGTCTCCTTAGTCCTTAACAAAAACCACCACAAAGGTGCCTGTCCCCTTTGTGGTGGTTTTCTAGGTCGTTAGCTCAGCAGCATGCGGTCGTTGGCGAGCTCGCCGCCCGAGACCTCCTCGAACTTCAGCAGCAGGTCGGCCACGGTGAGCGACTTTTTCTCGTCGCCGGCCACGTCGTAGATCACATGGCCCTCGTGCATCATGATCAGACGATTGCCCAGACGGATGGCGTCGTTCATGTTATGCGTGACCATGAGCGTGGTCAGGTGGTTCTCGTCGACGATCTCCTCGGTCAGGTTGAGCACCTTAGAGGCCGTCTTGGGGTCGAGGGCCGCCGTGTGCTCGTCGAGCAGCAGCAGGCGCGGCTTGGTGAGCGTGGCCATCAGCAGGGTGAGTGCCTGGCGCTGGCCACCCGAGAGCAGGCCGACCTTGGCGTTGAGGCGCGTGTCCAGGCCAAGGTCCAGGCGTTTGAGCAGCTCAACGTACTCGTCCTTCTCGGCCTTGGTGACGCCCCACGAAAGACCGCGACGCTGGCCACGGCGCTTGGCGAGGGCCAGGTTCTCGGCGATCTGCATGTCGGCTGCGGTGCCGCGCATGGGGTCCTGGAACACGCGGCCCAGGTACTTGGCGCGCTGCGACTCGCTCAGACGCGAGATGTCGGTGCCGTCGAGCTCGATAACGCCCGAATCGAGCGGATACACGCCGGCAATCATGTTGAGCAGCGTGGACTTGCCGGCGCCGTTGCCGCCGATCACGGTCACAAAGTCGCCGTCGTTAAGGGTGAGGTCGACACCGGTGAGTGCGCGCTTCTCGGTGACGGTGCCCTTGTTAAAGGTCTTTTTGACGTGCGAGAGCTTAAGCATCTGCCTCATCCCCCTTCGTGTAGGAGCTGCGGAGCTTATAGCGCTCCCAAACCACGGGCACGCACAGGGCCACGGCAACGATCACGGCGGAGAGCAGCTTCATGTCGTTGGCGTCCATGCCCAGCTGCAGCACGATGGCGCGAATGAGGAAGTACACCACGGAGCCAAAGACGGCAGAAGCAAGACGGACGCTAAACTGCGTCAGACCGCCGGGCAGCAGGCGGCCGAGCACCTCGCCGATAACAATGGCGGCAAGACCGATAACGATGGCGCCGGTGCCCATGCCAATGTCAGCGTACTTCTGGCTCTGGCAGATGAGCGCACCCGAAAGGCCGATAAGGGCGTTGGAGAGCACGAGGGCGATCATCTTGGTGGAGTTGGTGTTGACGCCCAAGGCGCGGATCATGTACTCGTTGTTGCCGGTGGCACGCAGTGCCGAGCCGATCTCGGTGCCAAAGAACCAGTACAGGATGGCGACGATGGCTACGGCCAGCACAATGCCCAGGATGATGGCAACGGTGGACTGCGGCAGGCCCGTCATGTGGCTGACGGATGAGAAGATGGTGCCCTTGGCAAGGATGGGCGTGTTGGATTTGCCCATGATGCGCAGGTTGATGGACCACAGACTGATCTGCGTAAGGATTCCGGCAAGGATCGCGGGAATCTCAAAGACGGTGGTCAAGATGCCCGTGACAGCGCCCGCGATGGCGCCGGCGCACATGCCGGCCAGCACGGCGAGCAGCGGGTCGACGTTATTGTTGACGATGAGCACGGCGCAAACACAGCCGCCGAGGGCAAAGCTGCCGTCGCAGGTCATATCGGGGATGTCGAGCAGGCGGAACGTGATAAACACGCCGAGCACCATGATGCCCCAGAGGACGCCCTGCGAAACGGCGCCCTGCAATGCAATGAGCATGCTTCATACCTCCTAGGATAGGGTGGACACGTGATTTTCCATAATAGCGGTAACACTGCATAAAAGAGCTGCGGCCGGATGTTTTGTCTCATCCGTAACAAGCAGGGCGAACGCCGGTCTTTGGCGTCCGCCCCTGTGGCTCAGATATTGAATAGCACGGCAACGGCGCGAGTATGAGCCCTAGGCACATCGCCGCGCATGCCGCTACGCGTCCAGAGCGGAGAGGTCGATGCCCAGGGCCTCGGCCATTTCGTCGTTCTTGACGACGACCAGGTCCTTGCTCGAGAGGTGCTTGATCGGCATATCCTCGGGCTTGGATTCGCCCTTCAAGATCTTGACGGCCATCTCGCCTGCAGCGTAGCCCAGGTCCTCATAGTTGATGGAGAGGGTGAACAGACCGCCGGCCTTGCACATGCCCTCCTCGCCGGTAACGAAGGGGAGCTTATTCTCCTTGCAGATCTGGCCGACCTGCGAGGCACCCGCGGCGATGGTGTTGTCGGTGGGGGAGTACAGCGCGTCGACCTTGCCCACGGCAGACTCGACGACGGACTGAATCTCGTTGGAGCTCGAGACGGTGAAGTCAGTGTACTCGAGGCCCAGCTTGTCGAGCTCCTTCTTGGCGGCCTTGATCTGGACGTCGGAGTTGGACTCGGCGGTGCAGTAGAGCAAGCCGACCTTCTTAACGTCGGGCAGGACCTTCTGCATCATCTCGAGCTGCTCGGCGACCGGGGTGAGGTCGGAAGCGCCCGTGACGTTGGTGCCGGGCTTGTCGTTGTCCTGGACCAGGCCCGAGGCGGCGTAGTCGGTGATGGCACAGCCAACGATGGGGATATCGGCGGTGGCGCCGGCGGCAGCCTGCGCGGCGGGCGTAGCGATGGCATAGATCAGGTCGACGCCGTCGCCTACGAACTTGTCGGCAATGGACTTACACGTGGACTGGTCGTTCTGGGCGTTCTTCTGGTCGATCTTGACCTTGAGACCGCTCTTCTTGATGGCCTTGACAAAGCCGTCGTTGGCGGCATCGAGCGCGGAGTGCTCGGTAAGCTGCAGAACGCCGATGGTGTAGTCGGAACCGGCGGCAGCGGAGCCGGAACCAGAGTTGCCGCCGCATCCGGCGAGCGGAGCGAGCGCGAGCAGGCCAGCGGAGACAAGAAGGCTCCTGCGGCTGATGGTGATGTCCTTCATATCATTACCCCCAGTATAAAAATGGCTGGAAACACTGCACTAGGAAAAAGTGCAAGTGGGACTATAGTAACGCCGATGCCCATTTTTACAACATCTTGGCGAGTTTTTTAATACTGAACCGGATGGGCGGTGCTGAGGAACGACGGACGGTAACGGGGCTTACGCTGCGGGCGCGGGGCTGTCTTCTTCGTCTAGCGCGGCAAAGAGTTTCTTGCCGTCGAGCAAACGCGTGCTGACGTTTCTCATGCGGCTGACCTCAACGGTGCGCAGGGTGTCGTCGGCGCCTCGGGTGTCGTAGACCGTTCCCAGCAGATACGAGACGCCATCGCGCTGCCTGATGGCAAAGGGCCGGACCGTCATCCGTACCACCTCGATTTCGCCTCGGGTCAGGACGTTTGTGATATCAAAGCTGACAGTTGTTCCATGGTCGATGGCCTGTTCGACGAGTTCGCACGTGTCGATACGCTTGGCGTACGGACGCGTTGTCTTGACGGGTGCGTCGTTGGCGGCCGGTGCCGGTTCGGGCATATCGAGATAGTCGCGAACATCGGCGCTCGCCATGGCGACCAGGTGCTGCGCCATGCTCTTTCGAATGGCTATGGGCGTCGATCGGTTGCGCATGACCATGCCGTGGAGCCGTATGATCTCTTCGTCAGCAAGCGGGCGGGTGAGGAGCCGATAGCCCACGCCGCGCTTATAGTCGATTTCGTATCCGGCGTGACGAAGTGCAGATATCGAGGTATAGATGCTGCGGCGTGCCGCCGAGATGGGCATGCGGGCGGGGTCGTCGGGATGGGCGAGGAGCTCGACCAGCTCGTCGGAAAGCAGCGCCTTGTCCTCGCCGGTGTTCTCGCTCAAGAGCTGCAGGATGCGTACGGCGCGATAGGCTGCCATCGAGGCGGAGCCCCTGGTCGTGGTCTCGTAGTTTTCAACAACGGCTTCGGTCATAGCGCCCATGTCCTTTCCCTTTTTGGTGATGGCAGAACAGAGCCTAGGGCGCGGAGCCTGGCCAAGGACATGTGACGCCTTGGACGGTCGATGGATGCCGGCAAACGGCGGGTCGAGTTTTCAACAACCCTGCCTAACTGACCAAAACCTTGCCAAAAGCTTGACGGGCACTGTTGAAAAAAGCGCCCCTCGGCTTGCCGAGAGGCGCTGGCGCGATGTGCTGGAACGCGTTTGGTGGCGCTATGGCGATTAGAAGTCGGCGTTGCCTACGGTGCGCGGGTGCGGCAGGACGTCGCGGATGTTGCCCACGCCGGTCAGATACATGACCAAGCGCTCGAAGCCCAAGCCGTAGCCGGCGTGCTTGCAGGAACCGTAGCGGCGCAGGTCAAGGTAGTACTTGTACTGCTCGGGATTCATGCCCAGGTCCTTGATGCGGGCCTCGAGCAGATCCAGGCGCTCCTCGCGCTGGGAGCCGCCGATAATCTCGCCGATACCGGGAACCAGGCAGTCGGCGGCGGCGACGGTCTTGCCGTCCTCGTTCATGCGCATGTAGAACGCCTTGATCTCGGCCGGGTAGTCGGTTACGAAGGTCGGGCGCTTAAAGTGCTCCTCGGTCAGGAAACGCTCGTGCTCGGTTTGCAGGTCGATGCCCCAGCTGACGGGGTAGTCGAACTTGTGGCCGGCAGCCACCGCCTGCTCCAGGATCTCGACGGCCTCGGTGTAGGTAACGCGGGCAAAGTCGGAGTTTGCCACGTGGTTCAGACGCTCGATTAGACCCTTGTCCACAAACTTGTTGAGCATATTGAGCTCGTCGGGGCAGGTGGCCATAACGTCCTTAAGAACGAACTTGAGCATGGCCTCGGCGTTGTCCATGTAGTCGTTGAGGTCGGCGAAGGCCATCTCGGGCTCAATCATCCAAAACTCGGCGGCGTGGCGCGTGGTGTTGGAGTTTTCGGCGCGGAAGGTGGGGCCAAAGGTGTACACGTCGCCAAAGGCCATGGCAAAGTTCTCGGCGTTGAGCTGACCGGACACGGTGAGGCTCGCATGCTTGCCAAAGAAGTCCTGGCTCCAGTCGACCTCGCCGGACTCGGTGAGGGGCGGGTTTTTGGGGTCGAGCGTGGTCACGCGGAACATCTCGCCGGCGCCCTCGCAGTCACTCGTGGTGATGATGGGGGTGTTGACGTAGACAAAGCCCTGCTCCTGGAAGAAGCGGTGGATGGCGGCAGCCGCGACAGAGCGGATGCGGAACACGGCGCGGAACAGGTTGGTGCGCGGACGCAGGTGCTGCTGGGTGCGCAGGAACTCGACGGTTGCGCGCTTCTTCTGCAGCGGGTAATCCGGGGCGCTGACGCCCTCGACCTCGATGGAGGTGGCAGAAAGTTCGAAGGGCTGGGGCGCATCGGGGGTCAGCTTGACGGTGCCGGTGCAGATGAGGGCGGCCGAGACGTTTTGGTGGGCGATCTCGTCGTAGTTGTCGAGCGCCTCGCGGTTCATGACGACCTGCAGGTCGCGGAAGCAGCTGCCGTCGTTGAGTGTAACGAAGCCAAAGTTCTTCATGTCGCGGACGGACTTGACCCAGCCGGCAACGGTGACGGTCTGGCCACCGAGCGACTCGGCATCGGCATAGAGCTGCGCGATTTTGGTGCGGTTCACGTATCCTCCCATAACGGTTGTACGGATTATTTCCAAACAGTTAACCATTCTAACCCGCGAGTGGGGGCGTAGCAAAACGTCGGGTGTGATGTATGGGCGTGACGTGGGCACCGCGCAAGCGCCGATTTTGCGTTGCCTAGTGCCCGCAGATGGCTTGGCGTATGAGGGCAGCGTAGGTGTCGATTCCCGCCTGGGTGAGGTGCGTGCCGTCGTCGACAAGGTATTCGCTGTGGCCCTCGGAGGCGCCGTTCCAGTCGATGACGCCGGCGTTGCCGTTTTGGGCGCAGACATCGCGGATCGTCTGGTTATTGCGGTCCTGTAGCTCGAGCGGTACGCGCACGGTCACAAAGTAGATGGGCTTGCCGCCCACGGCATTAATCACGTCCTGCACCTGCTGGGGGTCGCGGATGAGGCCGTTGGTGCCAAGCGCGCAGATGACCACGCTCGGATCGTAGTTGGCACTGTCCTGTGCATAGACATCCTGGAAGGTGTAGAACTGGCGGCTCACCACGCCGTCGATGTAGGCGTTGGGAAGCGCCGCCTGAATACCGGACTGTGCGCCCGCAGTGACCGAGTCGCCGATCACGAGCACACGGGCATCGCAGGTTCCGGTCGCCTCGTCGTAGGTAAAGCTCTTCCAGTCAAGGTTCTTCGGGACCTTTTCGGCGATAGGTCCCTCTTTGGGTTTTTGCTTGGCGGCGTCGTTGGATGCGGTGTCGCTGGGCTGGGAATCTTTACCGGATGCGGGCTCGGCGCCCTTGTCGTTGGCTCCGTTGTCCTGGGCCGAGGTCGCGTTCTGGGCAAGCTCGGGACGGAGCTGCTCGGCGCGGGCGGTGGCGATGCCTGCCCAGTCAAGCGGCGCGAAGGCAAGTGCGGCAACGCATGCGGCGCCAAGCGCGGGGAGCACCATGGCGGGCGCGAGGACGTGCTTTCCTGCCGTGCTGTCCTGTTGGGCCGGCTTGTGGGACCAAGGGCGTTCGACGAGGCGATAGAAAACCTCGGCTACCGCAAGGATCAGTACAAGCTGTAATACCTGCTCCCACCAGGCGATGCGGGTGGTGCGGGTTGCGGGGTTCATAAGAAGCAGTAGGGGATAGTGCACCAGATAGACCGAGAACGAGCGCTGGCCCAGCCAGACGAGCGGCTTGACCGACAACAGACGACGCACGATGCACTCCGTATTCTGCACGCAGATGATGAGGAGTCCAGTGGCGAGGGCAAACAGCAAAAAGCCGCCGCGGTAGAGCCAGGCGCTCTCTCCGGTCAGCATGAGTGCGCCGGCTATAACGGCAACGAGCCACGCGAGAGAAATCGCGTTGACCTTTGAGATGCCCTTGTTGGCGCCGGGGGTAGGGATGTCACCGCTCAGCATCTCGCGCAGACGCGGCGCGGCGATGGCGGCTAAGGCTCCGCATAGAAGCTCGGCGGCACGGGCGTCGGTTCCATAGTAGACGCGCGATGTGTCGGCGGTGGGATTAAACATGAGGACCATGGCTGCCGTCGATACAAGCGCGAATGCGATCGTGATGCCGATGGCGGTGTTGCGCGACCTGGTTTTGCTGCACAGCGCCATAAGGATGACCGGCCATACCAGATAGAACTGCATAGTGACAGCGCAGAACCACAGGTGCGTGAGCGGCGAGGGGAGCCCCGCTGCGGCGAAATACGAGACGTTACGGAAGATATAGAACCAGTTGCTCAAAAAGAGTGCCGATGGCAGGGCGTCCTGCTGCACCTTAGGGAGTAGGCTCGGGGCTGCGATGTAGGTGGCGACGGCGGTAAGCGCGATGGTCACGACGATCGGCGGCATCATGCGCGCAATGCGGCGGCAGATATAGCGCGGGTACGAGAATCCGTCGCGTGCCGTGGCCCGCATAATGCTTTTGGTGGCGAGATAGCCACTCAGCGTAAAGAAGAGTGTAACGCCCAAAAAACCGCCGGTCAGGCGGCTGCGGCGAAGGTGATATAGGACGACGCCGGCGATAGCGAGGGCGCGGAGCCCGTCGAGCGCGACGATGCGTTGGTTGCGTTGAGGCGCGGCATGTGCGGCGCCCGTGGGTGTGTTTTGCATCGATCTTCCTCCAATGTCGACCTAGCAGTCTAGCGCTCTGTGCGGACAAAGGAAGGGGGTTTGTGCGGTTGAACAACATGCCGCGGGGCGATGCTTCGCTACGCAAAAGCCGCACCTGCGTTGATGCTCAGCTGCCTATGTAGAAACGTTTCAGAACCTCTGCATAGGCAAAAACAACAACACAGATGCGGCAAAGATGCACAGGCGGTTGGCCCGTTATGTGGCAGCGGTCTGCTACTTGGTCTTGGCCACCAGCAGCGGGTCGCCCAGCTTGACGAGCGGATTGCCGCCGATAAGCGTGCCGGACTCGCCGACATGGTCGATGCTCTTAAGACGATCGAGCTCGGAGACGATGACGGTCACGATGTCCTCGTGACCGGCGGCCTTGATGGCCTCGCGGTCGAAGCTGATGAGCGGCTGGCCCGCCTTGACCACATCGCCCATCTCGACAAAGCGGGCAAAACCCTTGCCGTTCATTTCCACGGTGCCCAGGCCAACATGGATGAACACGCGCAGACCGTCCTCGGTGATCATGCCGATGGAGTGGTTGGTGACGGTGGTGGCGCCGATACGGCCGTTGGCGGGGGCGTAAATGGTGCCGGTAATGGGCTCGATGCCGTAGCCCTGGCCGAGCATGCCCGAGGCGATGGTCTCGTCGGGAACCTCACTCAGATTGACGAGCACGCCGTTGACGGGAGCGTAGATGACGCCTTCGCGGGTGGCGAAGCTTGCTGCGGGCGGAACGGACGCCTCGCCCGACGAGGTGAACGTGGACTTGAGCGAATCGAGCAGACCCATAGTTGCCTCCAACGTATCAAGTGCGCATATCGCGCGCGTGTAGTTTTGCCGGAAACGTTTCGTACGTGTTTCCCAGCACGGTCAGCGCTCCTATTTTACGCTGCCCAACGATACCTCTGAACAGCGATTTTGTGATATATCAGTTGAAGGCCAACTTATTGCGGGGGTGTTTCTGCGCCTGTCTCTTATACAC
>URCU01000027.1:0-19734 GCA_900546425.1 uncultured Collinsella sp.
CTACGCGTCTCGTGGGCTCGGAGATGTGTATAAGAGACAGAGCCTGATATGGGACAGTTACTACAACAACGCATCTGGAACTTGGACTATCTATTACAACAGTCCTTTTATTTATCGCGAATTCAAGATCAAGATAGCGAACTCGCTCATTACCAGCGCTTGGGGACAAAACTATACGACTATCGGCTGTACGGTAACTAACGAGTCCTTTATATGGAACTCGAAACAGGCGACATATCGACTCAACTATGAATCGATGGGGATGACGTCCGGTATCGCCGTGTTGCAAGCGACCATGGAAGGCAGCACGCTCCACACCTATGCAAACTAGACTCACATCAATTGAGGAAGTTCAATGATCCCAATTCCTGCACGCTCAGACATTATGATCGCTCTCGTTTGGATTCTCGTCGGAGTGCTTATTTGGCGTATCTGCAAATGGGTTAAAAACAAGAAATAGTTGATAAAACGTATATGCCATTTATGCGATGCTTGGGGCCGTTAAATCGGCCCCTATTTCTATAGCTTTTCAGCAGCAGTCACCCATTTGGAAGTCGCAATGCCATTCATACGATTTCGGCCCTTTAAGCCGCTATCTATTGGTAGGGACTCTTGCTGGTAAGGAGCGCTTACTAGATACAAACCTTGGCAATATATTGGTTTAGGCTGCGCTGGTTTCTTTGTATTCGAAGACTGGTTCAAGGAGGTCTTCGATGTTACAGTGGAGGGTATTTGCTATAGCTCTTACGGTTGTTACCGAGGCTTCGTTGATGTTTCGTTGGCGCTGTTCGTACATTTGGATTGAGCGGAGCGATACGCCTGATTCGTATGCCAGGTCTTGTTGGGTTTTCTTAAGCTTCTTTCTTGCTAACGCAAGTTTTGTTTGCCTGGACGCTTTTTTCGCCATATCGCAGACGAGGCGAGCCACGCGTTCCTCCGAGGCTTCATGCCAAGGGTAGTACAGACTGCGCAGCACATCAAATGGAACGACATGCAGCAAATCTTCGAAAGACTCCCCTAGGCGCCACTGAAGGTATGCCAATATCCAGCCTGTCCAATATTCCGGTGTCTTTTCGAATCGGTAGGTTCGATTTGGCATCGGCCTTGATTGATAGCCCGACCTTTCGGCGATAAGCGCGAATAGCTCAACGCCCGATTTTCCCGACACTACCCATGCGTTGCCGCGTTCGAACTCGCGAGCTACGCCGCTCAGGCAAAAGAGTTCCGCAACTTCCGATCCTTCTGCTCCATAATCGTTAACGGCATAGTCAAAGCAGTCGCCGAGGTTGTTCATTGCATCCTCAAGGTAGTAGACGGGATATGTCCTACTCGGCCCACGATCTGTTAACTCTTGGATCATTTAAATCAACCCTCCCTGCCATTAAATCCCTAATGTCGATACCTTCGGAATCGAACCCATTGACCGTATCCAGATACTTACGTCGAGCGTTCTGTTCTCGCTCAAATCGTTTGGGATAAAACTCGGCTCCCGAGGCCTGCTTCCAATCGCGGAACCTGATCGCCGAGAACGCGCGCTCACTCATAAGCGCATATTGAATGCCCAAATCCCCCAAAAACATAATGCGCTGCAATTGCCTGAGCGAGATCATGCCGTTGACAAACTGTCTTGCAAACGAGAAATAGGAATCGTCGGCGCGATAGCCTCGAATAACGTCATAGGGAGAAATATCAATCAGGCAGTTATCCAGCAGATAGCGAAGCCCTTCGCGCGCCAGCGGTGTCGAAACATTGAACTCCCTGTTGTTAGCCAAAATCGCGAGCCAATTGAGAATTGAAAACTCCCCGGACTCCAAATCCAAGACCGCGAGACCATCCATATCGAGCTCATATCGATTCGCGATACCATCGGACTCGGTCCGACATGCCCACTCCATTGCCATTTCCTCATGTGGCGTGCAATAAAACCCACACCCATAGTCATTGAATTGTCTGCATTTATCCAACGACGGACGTTCGACAACAACCTCCGACCCGTGCCAAAGCTCCATATCTACCTCCAAAAAATATCACCTCAGTGATAGTTTACCAATAACTATCACTGAGGTGATATAGATGAGACCTTTTGAGGGGTTGCAGCCCGATTAGAGGCAAGCCTCAGCGATGCGGCGCTTGAGTTCGTCGATGCCCGCACCGGTTTGGGAGCTTGTGATGATCACGTTCTCGGCCGGGACGTTGAGCTGCTTTTTGATGGCTGCTGCCTGGCGGGCCTGCTGGGTGCGGCTGAGCTTGTCGGCCTTGGTGAGGCAGACGATAAAGTTGAACTCGTTGCCCTGCAGGTAGTCGATCATGTCATGGTCGAGCTTGCTCGGGTCGTGGCGAATGTCCACCAGCGATACAACCAGGTTAAAGCTGCGCTCGGAGTCGAAGAAGTCGCCGATGAGCTCGGCCCAACGGTCGCGCTCGGCCTTGGAACGACGGGCGAAACCATAGCCCGGCAGGTCGACGAAGTGCACGTCGTCAGCCTCAAAGAAGTTGATGTTGCTCGTCTTGCCCGGCGTGCTCGAAACCTTGACCAGGTTTTTGCGGCCAAAAAGCTTGTTCATGATCGATGACTTGCCCACGTTGGAGCGGCCGACGAAGCTCACCTCGGGGCAGGTGGACTCGGGAATCTGCGAAACCTTGCCATAGCTGGCAACGAACTTGGCAAGCTGGTAGTTAATGGAATCGGCCATGGACACTCCTTGGTCGTAGGTTTTTACAAAACGGGCGCGCTATTACGCGGCGGCGATACGACGAACGATGTCAAGCGTGATGCCGCTCGCGGTACGAGCGTACTCATCCAGATCGAACTCGCGCTCACAAAACGCGTCATATGCCTCGTCACAATTATCGCTGATAGCGCGCAGCACCAGGCAATCGACACCATTCTTGGCCGCGATGTGCGCAATTGCCGCGCCCTCCATCTCGACGCAATCGGCATGCGCGGCCTCAATCGCAGCGTTACGCATGGCGTCACCCGTAACAAAGCGGTCACCCGTGGCGATAGTGCCACACAGGAACTGCTTGGGGTCCTTCTTCGCAGATGTCTCATCCGCCGAGGCATCCACAAATCCATGCTCGGCAAGCACGGCGGCGGCAACATCAGCCAACGCCGGCGTCGAGACAAACTCCTCGAGCCCCGGCGCGGACTCGGCGATGAGTGCCGTATCGGTATCCAGATAGCGCAGGCACTTGCCTATAACCACGTCGTTAATATGCAGTTTAGGGTTTAGGCCTCCCGCGATACCCGAAAACACAACGGCCTGCGGGGCGTATTTGCTGATGAGATGCTGCGTTGCGGCAGCGGCGTTCACGGTACCCATGCCAGCGGTCGTGGCGACCACCGTCAGACCGTCAAGCTCGCCGCTCACAACGGTCAAGCCCGCCTCCTGCGCCTCATGTGCGCCACTCAGCTCTTCTTTAATCTGCGCAACCTCTTTTTCGAGTGCGCCTATGATCGCGATGGTTGCCATGCCATCCCCCAAATCCGTGCAAATTGCTTATCCACGGTATGGTACCAGCATTTTGGCTCTTTCACTTTTTACGAAGTCGCTAGGCCAACGAGGACCGCACATCATAGAGCGCCTTTGCAATCGCGGCCACGGCCTCACTCGATTGGTCGCTCCACGGCATCGACGTCATGATGCTCATAACATAGCTATGGCCGTCGACGTCGATCAGTCCGGCATCACATGTCGAATAGCAACCGTCCTCGCTGATCCAGCCTGCCTTGTTGCGCACCGAGACCTGATTGTCCGCAATGCCATCGCGAATAAACGAGCGCGATGTTGATGCCAGAAGGCCCGACAACCACTGTGAAGTCTCGGTATCCGTGCTCAGATACTCGCTCATCTCACGCCATAACCTAGCAGAAGTGCGCGGGCAATAGGTGGGAAAATCACTCATCGGATCGAGTGCGGTATCGTAATCGACGCCAAGACTGACAATCCAATCCTCGTAATCGACACGGTCAAACGCCGCGCGTAACGCAATAAACGAATCGTTGTCCGAATTAACGACCGCGGCCTCGATCAGGTCGCGCACCGTCTGCCAGCCCATGTTGTAGCCACCATAGGTGCCAAGGGAATCATCGAGTGAGACCTGGCCCGTCTCGACCAGAGATTCGCAGATGTACAACGCATAGAGTGCCTTGTAGCTACTCGCGCCGTAAACCTCGACATCGGCGTTATACGTCACGCCCTTGCCGCTCGACAAATCGTAAAACACCACGCCCACATCGCCCAATTCCTGGGCCTGATCAAGGGCATCTTGGAGCGCGGCGAGGCTCCCATCCTCCAGGGCGGGGATCTGGTCATCAACCAGTGAGAAGGTCTGCACGGTATCGCCTGAGGGAATATCGTTAAAGTCCGCCTTCGAAAGCCTCGTCTTAAGGCTCGCTGTCGACAGGGTTTGACTTGCGGTGGCTTTAGATTCAGAGACCTTTTTGTTTTGCGTCTGTACCGTTGACGCATCTGAGTGTGCCATTCGCTCCGACGCGTAGGTTTTGGCGGTAATTCCGAGGATAATAACCGCCAACGTTAGCATCCCAACGGCGACAATCTTCGTCACGCGGATGCGAACGTCAGCGAGGCCACGCGAAGGCGTGCCCTTCGTCTCATATCTGCTGCCATGCTGCGGCACATACTCGCCCCGCGATGCGCTGTTTCGCACGTGGTCTCCTGACTGCTACCGTTTATATACGAGCAGCATAATACCGAGCAGGCATTTCTTTCCAAAGATATTCAGCGGCGTTTAAGGTGTCTTTAAAGAAACCACAAGCGTATTTATCCAAATGGCACGATTCTGTTGCGCATCTCTGTCCAAAACGCAGTTGCGGTGAAATAGTTCCTGTTTGGGCAGCATAAGCCGAAAAACAAGAACTATTCCACCGCAACTTGGCAGGGCTCTTTGGCAATCAACTTGGTGCCCAGGGGCACTCATTTAAGTCTGTCCCCAATGAGTAGGGGCGAAAATGGCTCGCTAGCCGATGGCGTTTTTGAGTTCCGCGCGGCGCTTTTTCATACCCGTCATGACGGCGTTGCGCAGCTCGGGCATGCGCGCGGTATCCATCTGGGGCACGCCCTCAAGCTTATAGGGAATGCCCAGTTGCTCGTACTTGACGACACCCATCGTGTGATACGGCAGCATTTCCAGGCCCACCACGTTGTGCCATGGAGCGATGAGGCGACCGAGCTTCTCGCACTCCTCCACCGTGTCGGTAATGCCCGGCACCACCACGTGACGGATAACGACCTTGATCTTGCGACGTGCAAGCTCATCGCCAAACGCCAAGATGCGTGCGGGATCGCAACCGGTCAGCTTTTTATGCTCGACCGGGTCGGCATGCTTAATATCGAGCAGTACCATGTCGGTCTCGTTGAGAACGGCATCGAACTTCTCGGGGTGATTGGGATCAAACGCATATCCGCAGCTGTCAAGGCAGGTATGCACGCGACCATCGGGGTTGTTGTGCATTGCACAGAACAGATCGGCCAAAAACTCAGGCTGTAGGAGCGGCTCGCCGCCCGAAACCGTAATTCCGCCGCTGCGGTAAAACTCATGGTTACTCTGGAACTCGTCCATCAGGTGCTCGACGGTCACCATGGTGCCGCCGCTAACCGACCAAGTATCGGGATTGTGACAATATGCACAGCGCATGGGACAGCCCTGAACAAACACCACAAAGCGGATGCCGGGTCCGTCGACCGTTCCCATCGTCTCGATTGAATGCACGCGGCCTAGGGCAAATGCGGAATCCTCAGGACGAGCGTCCACACCCTCAAGCGTCATCTCAGCCATTCCCGCTACCTTGCCTCTCCTTGGATGCAACCAATTAAAATGCCAGAGCCATTCTAGCCCATGCGTTTGCGTTTAAACGTCTCGGGCTAGAATGGCACGTTTTAATCTATCCCCCATCACCATGGCTGGGGTCTACGTCGAGATATCAGGCTGAAGAACGCTCGCCTGCGGCCTTTACGCCTTAAGCGTGAGCACCGCACCGAAGGCGGTCGGGCCACAGTGGCTCGAGATGACGCCGCCGACTTGAGTCCAGGTAACGTCCTTAAAGCCCAGGTCATGCGCATAGACTTCCATGTCATCGCGCAGCTCCTGGGAAAGGCCCACCGAATACGCCAGGCCAATGTGCGAGTAGTCAATCTCGCCCTTCGCAACCATGTGGTCAATGAAGGCGCGGGCGCACTTGAGCATAGAACCGCGGAACTTCTTGGTCGCCACGAACTTACCGCCCGTCACCTCAATGCAGGGCTTAATCTTGAGCAGATGGGCGCCCAGGAACGCGACGTTGGACAAGCGACCGCCCGCCTTAAGGAAGGCAAGGTCCGTAGGAACAAAGCCCAGCAGCACGCGGTCCATGACGGAGTTCGTAAATGCAAAGATTTCGTCAACGGTGGCATCGGGATGAGCCTCAATATACTTGGCGGTCTCGACGACAACGAGCGACTGGCCTACCGAGACAAAGCGCGTGTCCATGGAGTAGACGTAATCGCGACCCTTGGCGGCGATCTTCGATGATTGATGCGAGCAGGTCGTGGCCTCGGAATATGCAAGATGCAGAATGGTCGCGTCGGGTTGCTCGGCATGGATGCGGTCGTACACATGCGCAAAATCTGCCGGCGCACAGCCGCTGGTCTTGGGCATCACGCCAAACTCGTTGCAGCGCGAATAAATCTCGAGCGGATCGATCGAGCCGTCCTCGACGGTCTCGTCACCAATCGTGACATGCATAGGCACGCGCACGATGCCGTAGCGCTCGCAGAGCTCTGGCGTCACATCCGAACCAGATTCAACCACGATTATGTACTTGCCCATTATTATCACGACCCATCTCGACGTTGGCTTTTTAATATGTGACACACGCCCGCCGTCCTGCTACAGAACGACCCCCAAGCGCCAAAGAGACGCCGCCCTTTGCACATAACAAAGGACAGCGTCTCCCTGGAAAACTCCGCGCTTATCTGAGATTCTACACGGTTTATTAAGGAGTGTTACTTATTCCGCAAACGGTCACTATATGCGGTAAGCGGTAGTTGGCCGCGACAACTGCGACACATTCCGTCCAGCAAATCCAATCGTGCTCCACGCACGGTTAATGCACGAGGCGGTAGAAATTCATCGATGCCGCACCCTCGGCGTGCAGCTCCATCGCCGGAACCGCCGGCGAATAGGTACGGCTCGTAAGTGCCGCCTCGCCGCCATTTGCAAAAATCTCGACCATCGTAGTGTCCGAAAGCACGCGTAGGTCGCGAAGCTCGCCGAGCTCAATCGACCTCTGGTCGCGCCCATAGCCTTCGTCACCCATATCGAGGGTAAGCATCCCGTCCGTATAACGCACAAAGACACCCTTGCGGATTTCGAGCTCGATCACCTGGGCGCCCTCACAGGAAACCACAAGATCAAACAGGCGGCCCGGCTCCTCAACGGTTTCACCGCCTGTCGCGCGAACGCAGTCGCCGCGCATCTTCTCAATCTCGTGCGCCGGCTGCTGACAGAGCTTACCATCGCGTATGCTCAGCTCTCGCGGCACCGTCAACGCGCACTGCCACCCGCGTGCCACCGTCGGGTTTTCTGCCGTCGCATCGGGGCAACCAGACCACCCGATCATCAAACGCCGACCCGCAGCATCCTCAAAGGACTGCGGTGCGTAGAAATCAAAGCCGGCATCGACCATCGGGGGCATGCCCTGCCCGGTGATCTTAAAGCTCGGCGCCTCCCAATCGGCCTCGATGGAGAACCACACGCACTGGTGCGGATTGCGGTAACGCCAACCATCGGCGGGCACGCCCTGCGGACAGCAAACGAGAATTAGCTCGCCATCAAGCTCAAATAGATCAGGGCACTCCCACATAAAACCAAACTTCTCGCCCAGCTCAATGCGCGTCGCATAGCTCCAATCCTCTAGATCGCGCGAAGTATAGACAAGCACGCAGCCGCGGTCGTCTTTCGTACGAGCGCCCAGAACCATGTAGTAGATACCATCGTGTTCAAGGATCTTGGGGTCGCGTACGTGCGTACCGATATCGTCGGGGTAATCGACCGGCCCAACAGCCACACGCTTCTTGCCCAATTCGTCGGGATTCTCGGTAACCATATGAATTTGGTTTTGCTCACGGCCCGTCAACACGAAGTCGTAATCATCGCGGTCAAAATGCTTGACGTTGCCGGTATAGAAGTAGTGAATCTTGCCGTCGTGTACAAAGGCAGAACCAGAATACGCTCCGCTCGAATCCAAATCGGAATCGGGGAACAGCACAGGGCCGCAATTCTCGTACGTCACAAAATCCTTTGTTGTCAGATGATTCCAAAGCACTGGACCGCCATGCGCAGCATCGAATGGATCGTATTGGTGATAGATGTGATACGTATCACCGATCTGCACCAAACCGTTGGGATCGTTGAGCCAGCCAAGCTCAGGCTCCACATGGAACAAAAGCCTATCGGGGTCGGACGCGATGCGACCCGCCGTCTCATCCTGTCCAGCTCGCCACTGCTCATAGTCCGCGCGTGTCACCTTGTTTTTTTGATTAAACATCGCCATGACCTTCTCGTCTATAGGAAAGGACGCTCGACTCACACGAGCCGAACGCCCTTCCTCAAATGGACTTATCCTCAGATTACGCTGAACGGCTCAACTAGAAGCTGACATCGAAGCCAGCGCCAGCGCCCTCTTCATCGGTGGTCGGAACGCCCTTTGCCTTGTTGTAGGCAAAGATCAAGACGATCGGCACGATAAAGGCGATGAGATTGCCAGCCACATACCACACGAGGGTCTCGGGCGTAACGATGAGCAGGCCAAGCACGCCGGTCAGACCCTGACCGATAGCGCGCACCTCAAAGAGCTTGACGAAGGCACCGCCGCAGCCTGCACCGATGCAAGCGCAGAGGAACGGAATGATCGAGTAGCGCATGTTTGCAGCAAAGATTGCGGGCTCGGAGATTCCGACCAGCGTCGGGATAAAGGACGACATGCAGATGTTGCGCTCTTTGGAATGCTTCTTATGAATGAGGTACATGCCGATGGCGCCGCCGCCCTGGGCGATGATGGAAACCGACCAGATGGCCTGGATGTAGTTGAAGCCAGTCGTGGCAACGAGGTTTGCCTCGATACCCTGGATGAACTGATGCGTACCGGTAACGACAAGCGGCTGCAGGAACGCGGCGAAGACAAAGGCACCAAAGACGCCCATCCTGTTGTACAGGATATCGATTACGCCGCCGAGGACGTCGCCGATCAGGTTGCCGAGCGGGCCGAACACGGTGAACAGGGCAACGTTAGCAAGAATCAGGGTAACGGTCGGGACGAAAACGAACGAGACGACCTCGGGGATGTACTTCTGGGCAATCTTCTCGACCTTGGCCATAAACCAGGCAGTCAGGATTGCGGGGAACACACCGCCCTGGAAAGCAACCATGGGAATGGAGAGCGGACCAAAGTTCCAGTACTCAGCACCCGTCGGATCCATAACGAACGTGTTACGGTTCATAAGGCTCGGGTGAACCATGACGATACCGACGAGGATACCCAGGATCGGGTTACCGCCAAAACGCTTGACCGCGCTGTACATAACCAGGACAGGCAGGTAGTCGAACGTGGTGGCGATAATGGCAAAGAAGCTTGCGAGGTTCTTGAGGAACTCGCTGTGATCGGCGAGGCTGCCTTCCATGCCAAAGAGGCCGTTGGCAACGATCAGCGACTTAAGGCCGATGATGATTGCAGCGCCGACGAAGGCGGGAATGATGGGGATAAAGATGTCCGAGAATACCTTGAGGACCGAGAAGAACTTGCCCTTCTTGTCCGCCTCAGCGCCCTTGACCTCGGAAGCACTGATCTCCTTAACGCCCGTCAGAGCCATAAACTCATCGTAAACCTTGTTGACGGTACCGGTACCGAAGATGATCATGAGCTGGCCGCTGTTGTACAGCACGCCCTTGACGCCATCGATGTTCTCGAGCTCGGCCTTGTTGTATTTGCTCGTATCCTTGAGCACCAGACGCAGACGGGTCACGCAATGCGTGGCGCCCTCGATGTTCTCCAGTCCGCCGACGTTGTCGACGACTTGCTGGGACACTGCCTTGTAGTCCATGTTCCTCTCCATTCCTTTTCTAAATCATAAAACGGTTCGTTGCCGCTACAGAGACGCGATCGTTGCGTTTGCGCACTTGAGCGCACCGTCGGTGACGGTAAGCGCCACACCCTGGCCCTGCTTGTTGCAGAAGCGAGCGTTGAGCGCAACATCATCGACAAAGATGGTCGCGATGTCGTCGTCGACGACCAGACGCACATGGTGAGTGCCCTCGCCCTTAAAGAACAACGGACGCTCGAGGCCCATGTTGTTGACCTGGAACCACGGGTACTGGGGAGCCGGCGTGAACTCGAGCTTGCCCTCGCGCAGGTTGGCGCGGAACTCATAGGCAAGACCGGTCTCGGCGTCCTCGGCGAACTTGACCGAGAAGCCGGCAGCGTTACCGCCGAGCTCAATGTCGGCATCGAGCAAGTAGGTGGAGCCGGCATCCGCGGCGAGCACCTGCTCGACCTTGCCCGACTCGCAGGAAAGCTCAAAGGTCTCGACTGCCTTAGCCTCGCCAAAGGCGCCAAGCATGCTGTCGGGGAGCTTGGTGCCGAGCGTTCCGTCGGCACGCTGAACGATCTCGAGGGGCATAAAGGTGCCACCCCATAGGTAAGAGCTGGGGTCGCCGCCCTCGTCACGCGTAGGAACCCAACCAAAGAGAACGCGACGCTCGCCATCGAATGCGGTGCGAGCGGCGTAGTACGCGCGGCCGTCGAAGGAGTCGTCAGCGGGGGTAATCCAAGGACCGTTGATGGACTTGGACATGCGGTAACGGGTCTTGTTGCCGTCGCTGTACTCGGAAAAGACGAGGTACCACCAGTCGCCCATCTTAAAGAGATCAGGCATCTCAAACATGGTGTACAGGCCCGGGTTCCACCAGTCGCCCTGGAACTCCCAGTTGGTCAGATCCTTGGAGGTGAACTTGACCAGGCGGCCGGTCATCAGACGCTTGTCCTCGCCCACACGCGTGCCGAGGATGAGCATGTACTCTTCGTTCTCCTCATCCCAAAGCACAAAGGGATCGCGCCAGTTGCGGTCATCGTAACCCTCCTGGGGCGGAAGCAGCGTCTCGGCGATGTTCTTCTCCCACTTGACGGCGTCGTCGCTCGTTGCGTGAAGAAGAACCTGCTTCATCAAACGTGCGCGGACCTTATCGCGATTGCAACCAGTGTAGAGCGCATGGTACTTGTCGCCCACCTTAAACACCGTGCCGGCATAAATGTACTGGTCGACTTCCTCGTCGCCGCCGCGCTCAAGGCTCTCGCCAAAGTCCTTGTAGTTGACGAAATCCTTGGTCGTAGCGAGTGCCCAGCCAAACGGCTCTCCGAAAGGTTCGGGGTTACGCGTGTCACGCTGATGATAGAGATAGAACGTGCCGTCCTCGCCGTACGGCATGATGTCGCCTACCCAAATTCCCTCAGGCTGGTAATACACCTTGTGCATCCGAGACTTCCTTTCCACGACATACTAACTCGGTACAATGGCAAGATATGTCAATCGTTTTCATATGTCAAACGTTTTCACACCAATACGTCTTTTCGCAGTTCCAGTCGTCGGCAAACGGTTGACATATGCCGGTGAACGGTCATCAGAGGCGTTTGAGGAATTCTTTTGGCACGGGGCGAATTACGCGGTTTTGCCCTCGATAAGCTCAACGGGAAGCTTGATATTCGACTCGGGCTTTTCACCGTTAATAAGAGCAATGATGGATTGCGCCGCGAGCTCTCCGATGCGATCGATATCTTGACGTACGGTTGTTAAGTCAGGCATAAACGTCATAGTGCGGCGGGCACCATCCGCGCCCACGACCTTAATGTCGTCTGGAGCGCTCAAGCCGCGCTGCTTCATCACGTTGAGACAGATGGCCGCCATCGTATCGTCTCCCGCAAAGATGCCGTCAATATCGGGGTTCTCATCGAGGATCTTCGCAACGACCGCGCCCTTTTCGTCGTCGGGCTTAACGAACTCAACCTCACGGACAAGCGCGGACAAACCGGCCTGCTCAACAACATCGAGGTAGGCATCGGTACGCTTATTGGCAGGCATGCGCATGCGGCTATTGCTGCGCAGGCACAGGATACGCCTGCAGCCGTCATCAATCAGACGGCGCGTGGCGAGCTCGCCGATGCCATAGCTGTCACTTGCAATCTGGACAGAGCCCTCGCCAAGATCGCAGTCGATGCCAACCAGGCTCAAGCCCATCTCGGCATATGCCTCGGCACCGATATTGAGGGAGTTGACGATGACGCCGTCGACCATATTGCGGCGGAGCATGTCGATATAGGAACGCTCAAGATCAGGTCGATTGGCGCTGTTGCACAGCAACATCTTAAAGCCGTTTTCCGCCAACGTGCGCTCGACCGCCTGCACAACCTGAGCATGGAACGGACTGCTCACAAAGGGAACGATCATGCCGATAAGGTTCAGACGGCCGTTGAGCATGGCACGGGCGATATCGTTGGGCGTATAGTTGATGCGCTCCATCGCGGCGTGGACCTTATCGCGGGTCTCTTGGCTAATATAACCGCGGTTATTAAGCACGCGAGATACCGTAGTAGGCGAAACCCCCGCCACCGCTGCAACTTCCTTGATGCCAGGCTTAGCAGAATCCTTAGAACGAGTGCCCTCGCGAGCCATAGCACCCTCCCCTATCAACATGTCATACGTTTACATACGAACAAAGCATACCCCAACAACAGCGGGAAGACGGTAACAGCACAAGTAAGTAAACGACTCATCCAAATAATTAGGAGAGTTCCGCCTAAAGGGTGACTCCGAAGAACCCCGCTTGGCCGTTTTTGGGTTATTTTCCAAAACATCCCGCAGGACGCAAAGAGGCCCCGCCGCGCAACGCGCGCAGCGGAGCCTCTTTGCATGTCCGAGGACGTTTTGGAAAATAACCCAAAAACGGCCCCAGTAATCCTACAGGAGTTAAATCCCTTTAGAACTTGTTGTGGAAGGTACGCGCAATGACCTCGTCCTGCTGCTCCTTGGTGAGCGTGTGGAAGTTCACGGCATAGCCGGAAACGCGGATGGTCAGCTGCGGGTACTTCTCGGGGTGAGCCTGAGCGTCGAGCAGCGTCTCACGGTTGAAGACGTTGATGTTCAGGTGGTGGCCACCCTTCTCGGCGTAAGCGTCGAGCATGTGGACCAGGTTATCGGCCTGAGTCTCAGAAACTTCAGAAACCTTCATAATGTGTCTCCTTCGATCGATAGGCGCCGGCCGAAACCGGCGCACTAATCAGTAATCGTTATTGTTAGTATAGCACTAACAATAGTTACTCGCCCAGCTGATCAAGGTCGATATCGCCAAAGAACACCTGGTCCTCCTTGCCGAGCGCACTCGGGATGATAGAGAAGGTGTTGGAGATGCCGTCCTGAGCATCGCGGAACGGGAGCTTGGAAACCGAAGACAGCGAAGCGATGGCGCCGTGGCTATCGCGCTTGTGCATGGGGTTAGCACCCGGGGCGAACGGCTGGCCAGCCTTGCGGCCGTCGGGCGTGGAGCCGGTCTTCTTACCGTACACGACGTTGGAGGTAATGGTCAGAACCGAGGTCGTGGGCACGGAGTTGCGGTAGGTGTCGTTCATGCGGATGTACTCCATGAACTGGTGCACAACGTCGTGAGCGATCTGGTCGACGCGGTCGTCGTCGTTACCGTACTTGGGGAACTCGCCCTCGGTCTCAAAGTCGACGATGATGCCGTTCTCGTCACGGACGGGGTGGACCTTGGCGTACTTGATAGCGGACAGGGAGTCAGCCACGACGGAAAGGCCAGCGATGCCCGTAGCGAACCAGCGGTGCACGTGCTTGTCGTGCAGAGCCATCTGGATGCGCTCGTAGCAATACTTGTCGTGCATGTAGTGAATGATGTTCAGCGAGTTGACGTACACGCCAGCAAGCCACTTCATCATGTCGTTGTACTTGGCCACAACGTCGTCGTAATCGAGCGTATCGCCCTCGACGGCGCGATACTTGGGGCCGACCTGCTTCTTGGAGACCTCGTCAACACCGCCGTTGAGTGCGTACAGCAGGCACTTGGCCAGGTTGGCGCGGGCGCCGAAGAACTGCATCTCCTTGCCGATGCGCATGGAGGACACGCAGCAGGCGATGCCGTAGTCGTCGCCGTGGTAAACGCGCATGAGGTCGTCGTTCTCGTACTGGATCGAGGAGCTGGCGACAGAAGTCTTGGCGCAGAACTTCTTGAAGTTCTCGGGCAGACGGGTCGACCACAGAACGGTCATGTTGGGCTCGGGGCTGGTACCCATGTTCTCGAGCGTGTGCAGATAGCGGTAGCTCATCTTGGTAACGAGCGTACGGCCGTCAACACCCATGCCGCCGATGGACTCGGTGACCCACTGCGGATCGCCGGTGAACAGGGCCTGGTACTCGGGGGTACGGGCAAACTTGACCATGCGGAGCTTCATGATGAAGTGATCCACGAACTCCTGGATCTGCTCCTCGGTGAAGGTACCGTTGGCAAGGTCGCGCTCAGCATAGATGTCGATGAACGTAGAGGTACGACCGATGGACATAGCAGCGCCGTTCTGCTCCTTGACGGCAGCAAGGTAGGCAAAGTACATCCACTGGATGGCCTCCTGCGTGTTGGTAGCAGGGTTGGAAATGTCGAAACCATAGGTCTCGGCCATCATCTTGAGCTCGCCGAGGGCGCGGATCTGCTCCTGCAGCTCCTCACGATCGCGGATGTTGTCGGCGGTCATGACCGTCGGGGTGGAGGCCTTCTGGGCCTCCTTGTCCTTGATCAGGTAGTCGACGCCGTACAGGGCAACACGACGGTAGTCGCCGATGATGCGGCCGCGGCCATAGCCATCGGGCAGACCGGTGATGATGTGAGCCGAGCGGCAAGCACGCATCTCGGGGGTGTAGACATCGAAGACGCCAGCGTTGTGGGTCTTGCGCTCGAAGGTGTAGCGCTCAACAACGTTCTCGTCGACCTTGTAGCCGTGCTGGCTGGCAGCCTGGCAAGCGATGCGGATACCACCGTTGACGTGCAGAGCGCGCTTGAGCGGCTTGTCGGTCTGGAGGCCAACAATGGTCTCCTTGTCGCGATGGGCATTATCGATGTAGCCAGCGGGGTGGCTCACGATACCCGTGACGGTCTTGGTGTCCATATCGAGGACACCACCCTGCTCGCGCTCCTTAAGCAGCAGGTCGAGAACCTCGCCCCACAGCTCCTTGGTACGCTCGGTCGGACCTACGAGGAACGACTCGTCGCCCTCGTAGGGGGTGTAGTTCTTCTGGATGAAGTCTCGGACGTCAACCTCTCCCGTCCAAATGCCTTCCTTGAAGCCTTCCCATGCCTCCTGCATTGTGTAACCACGCTCCTAGTTACGTGTAATGCGGCGCTCTCTCACACCGCTGCTTATTGAATTCTTGAATTTTCGGCTTGCACTACCGGCTTCTTCCGTTCTTCACCACACGCTGGTGCAGGAAAAACGTTTGTCCACCTTGGAACTACAACCCAAAACCCAAGATTTCACCCGTCTGAGAAGGATAACATAGCGACCCTCTCCATCTGGTCTGTTATATGTTTCTTTTTTTATATCATAAGGGCGTTTTTTACAAACCCGCAGGAAATGAGAGCGTGAACAACTACCGTTCACCGATTTGTTTGGTATTTTTGCTTGCCTTTGTACGACGTTCACTCTAGCTGTTATGCCAGCTTTAGCAGGGTAAAGTGCCTCTGAGTAGGCTTTAGGGCATGCCTAACGATCTGCCCCTAACTTTGCTGGCACCGACGGTGTACGGAGGTCGCCTAAAGGTAGTTTTCTAGACATATCCCAAAATCTACCGCATAGGGTACGCGTGCAAGGGTATCATCTTTCACCGAAAATAGTTTCTAGTGTTAGGGGTTTTCGGTGGAAGATACCGATTTCCGTGAACTTGGACGTCAGCTCCTTACCGAGTTCGGCAGCATGCATCAGCGCATTTCGCGTTTTGCGGACAAAGCCCTCGGCGGCGAGATGGCCGTCATGCGCGCCCTCATACTCGCCGGCGGTTCGCTCACGCCGAGCGAACTCGCTGATCGCGCCTGGGTCTCGAGTGCCCGCATCGCCAATATCCTACGCGCTCTCGAAGCCAAGGGCTGGGTCGAGCGCGAGCACTCAAAGACTGACCGTCGTCGCGTACACGTCATAGTGACCGACAAGGGATTCCAGGATCTAGAAATCAAACGTCGGGAATTCGAGGCCCGCACTGCGGCTTTCCTCGAGCAGCTCGGCGAAACAGATACCCAAGAGATGGTGCGCCTTCTAAGACGTGCCAACGAAATTATCGACCGCAATCAAGAAAGGAGAGATGCCGAGTGAGGATTCTCAAGCTCTTTAAAAAGCATGTCCTGGCACTGTTCGCAGCTATCGTACTTATCGTAATCAGCTGCAACGCCGATCTGGCACTGCCTACCTATATGAGCGACATCGTCGACGTGGGCGTGCAGCAAGGCGGCATCGCCTCGCCCGTGCCCGACACCATTCGCGCCGAATCGCTCGATGACCTTGAGCTCTTTATGAGCACCAAAGACGTCAAGACGGTAGAGGCTGCGTTTGGCAAGGCAGACAAAAACGGCATTCGAACGTACAAGGGCACCGAGGAAGAACGTGCCGATGGAGGCAAGAATGCCGACATTATGAGCCTGCCCGAAACTGTCGTCCTTTCGCTCAACCAGGGCATTGACGCCAACTCCATGGGCGACATGATGGGCTCGTCCAGCGAGAAAGACAACAACGCTGCCCAGGCCATGCCCACCCCCGAGCAAATGGCAGCGATGACGCCCGAGCAGCTCGCCGAGATGCAGCAGAAGGCCGCGGCGGCGCAAAACATGCAAAAACAGATTGATGCCGACGGCGGCAAGATCACCATGAAGAGCCTGCGCCTGGGTGTCGAGGGCGGTCTGGTAGACCAAAGCAAGCTCGTCGAGGGCGCCAACGAAATGGCGGACAAAATGGGCTCCATGTCGGGCTCCATCGTCACCCAGCGCGCCGTGACCTACGTACAAGAAGAGTACAAAGCACAGGGCATCGACCCCGCCGACGTACAGAACGCCTACCTAAGCCGCATGGCGACCACGATGTTTGGCCTGTGCCTGGTGTCGCTCGTCGCCACCATCCTGACCGGTGCCGTGGCTTCGCGCACCGCCTGCTCCATCGCCCGCGACCTGCGCCACGAGACCTTCAACAAGGTTATGCACTTCTCGCCGGCCGAGGTGGGCAAGTTTAGCCAGGCCTCGCTCATTACCCGCTGCACCAACGACATTCAGCAGATCCAGATGGCCGCAACCCTGTTTATCCGCATGTGCCTGATGGCCCCCGTCATGGGCATCGTCGCTGTCATGCGTGTCCTGGCCAACCACACCGGCCTGGAGTGGACCATCGCCGTGGCCATCATCGCGGTCTCGGCCGTTGTCGGCGTGCTCATGGGCCTCACCATGCCCAAGTTCAAAAAGATGCAGAGCTTTGTGGACCGCGTGAACCTTACCGCCCGCGAGCTGCTCGACGGCCTTATGCCCATCCGCTCGTTCAACCGCGAGGAACATGAGCTCGAGCGCTTTGACAAGGCTTCGCTCGACCTAATGACCACGCAGCTCTACACCAACCGCGCCATGAGCTTTATGATGCCGCTCATGATGCTCGTCATGAACTGCATCACCGTGCTTATTGTCTGGTTTGGCGCGCAGGGCGTGTCCGACGGCGTGATGCAGGTCGGCAACATGATGGCGTTTATCTCCTACACCATGCAGATCGTCATGGCGTTTATGATCCTCACCATGGTTTCGGTTATCCTGCCCCGTGCCGAGGTCGCAGCCGAGCGCGTGGAAGAGGTCATCACTTGCCCCACCAGCATCAACGACCCCGTCTCGCCCAAACTGCCCGCGGCCAGCGCGCCGCGCGGTGAGCTCACCTTCCGCGACGTGAGCTTCCAGTATCCCGATGCCCGCGCCGATGTCATCAGCGGCGTGAACTTCACCACACATGCCGGTCAGATGCTCGGCATCATTGGCTCCACGGGCTCGGGCAAGTCCACGCTCGTGCAGTTGATTCCGCGCCTGTACGACGTCACGGGCGGTAGCATTTCGCTCGACGGCGTCGATGTGCGCGACATGACCCTTTCCGAGCTGCGCCGCCGCATTGGTTACATTCCGCAGCAGGGTCGCCTGTTCTCGGGCACCGTCGAGAGCAACCTCAAGTTTGCCGGCGACATGGTGAGCGACGAGGACATGTACCGGGCGGCACGCATCGCCCAGGCCGAGGACTTTATCGCCGAGCGCGAGGGCGGCTACGACTCCCCCATCAGCCAGGGCGGCTCCAATGTCTCGGGCGGTCAGCGCCAGCGCCTGGCCATCGCCCGCGCCCTGGCCAAAAAGCCCGAGGTCGTGGTGTTCGATGACTCGTTTAGCGCGCTTGACTACAAGACCGACGCGCGCCTGCGCGAGGAGCTGGCCAAAAACGTCACCGACGCCGCGCTCGTGGTCGTGGCACAACGCATCGCGACCATCATGCACGCCGACCAGATCATCGTACTCGACGACGGTCACGTAGTGGGCACCGGCACGCACAAGGAACTACTGCGCAGCTGCCCGGCTTACCTGGAAATCGCACAGTCGCAGCTTTCCGCCGAGGAACTGGGGCTTACCCAAGAAGAAATTGCAGCCGTTATGGAAGGAGGCGAGCGCTAATGGCAGACGAGACCAAGACCCAAATACCCAAGCCCACCCGTCAGCGTGGACCCATGGGCCGCATGGGCGGCATGCGTCGCGGCGAAAAGGCCAAGGACTTTAAAGGCACCATTAGGCAGCTGCTCGGCTATATTGGCCAGCACAAGATTGCCGTGTTTGCCGCCGTCGCCTTTGCCGTGTGCTCGGTCATCTTTAACATTGTGGGGCCCAAGGTGCTCGGCCAGGTCACCACCAAACTGTTCGAGGGCCTGGTTGCCAAGGTCAACGGCACCGGCGATGTCGACTTTAACTGGATCGCCAAGACGCTCGGCTTTTTGCTCTGCCTGTATCTGGCGAGCTCTGCCTGCAGCCTGATCCAGGGCTGGCTCATGACCGGTGTCACGCAAAAGATCTGCTACCGCATGCGCAAGGAGATCGCCGCCAAGATCGCCGTCGTGCCGATGAGCTACTTTAACGGACACAGCAAGGGCGACGTGCTCAGCCGCATCACCAACGACGTCGATACGCTCGGCCAGTCGCTCAACCAGAGCGTGACACAGCTTATTACGTCCGTCACGCAGATTATCGGCGTGCTCGTCATGATGCTTTCGATCAGCCTGCCGCTCACCGGCGTCACCGTGCTCACGCTGCCGGCCGCCGCGATTATCTTGATGGTGATGATTCACTTCTCGCAGCCGTACTTCCGCGAGCAGCAGCAGGTTCTGGGCGCCGTCAACGGCATTATCGAGGAGGATTTTGCCGGCCAGAACGTCATTCAGGTGTTCGACCGCGCCGAGGCCTCGATCGAAGAGTTCGACCGTCAAAACGACCGCCTCTTTATTAGTGGCTGGCGCTCGCAGTTCCTGTCGGGCCTGATGATGCCGCTTATGAGCCTGGTGGGCAACATGGGCTACGTGGGAGTCGTCGTGGTGGGTGCGCAGCTCGCGCTGACCGGCAATGCCACGCCCGGCGACATCC
>URCU01000028.1:0-19509 GCA_900546425.1 uncultured Collinsella sp.
CGTTGGAACGGAATGTCAAGCCGCACGGCGTATCTATTTCTACCATTTATACCCCGTCCCCAAATGGCTAGCGGGCTAATCGTCGGGGGTTTCGATTTCGATACTTGCGATGTCGAGCTCGCGGCCGTGCAGTAGGCGCACGTTGGCACCACCACACTGGGGACAGCGACAATGGAAGCGATCGTGGTCGAAAACCTCGCCGCAGTCCAGACACTCGCTTTGTGGATGGACCTCCTCCACGGCAAGCTCGCAGCCCTTCGTGAGCGGGTCCTCGTCGCGAAATGTCTCCCACGCAAAGTCGAGCGCCTCGCGCACAACTTCGGTCATATCCCCGATACGCAGCGTTACCAAAACGGCGCGCGAGGCCCCCGCCCCACGCGCCGCGCGAATCACTGTATCGAGTATGCCGTTGACAATGCCAACCTCGTGCATACCGATTTACTCCTCGTCGTCCTCATCGTCCGAGAACAGGTCCAGACGACTCACAAACAAGCCCTCCTTGCCCTCGCGCGCGGTAATGACCACTCGGGCGATGGCAAGCGAAATCTCGTAGAGCGAGAGCAGGGCGCCATACATGAGGCCCAGCGTAACGGGCGAGCCGTCGGGCGTGATCACAGCCGAACCCACGAGCAGGCCTACGTACACGTAGCGCCAGGCGCTGCGGAAGGCCGCGTAGGACACGATGTGGAAAACAGACAGGTAGAAGATGATGAGCGGCAGCTCAAACGCCACACCAAAGCCGATCATAAAGAGCAGCTCCATGTTGACGTAGTTCTCCAGGTCGGGCAGTGCCGCGGCGACGGCCGAGGTCTCGCCGATGAGCCACTCAAAGCCCGCCGGGATGATGATGAAGTAGCAAAAGATTGCGCCCAGGAAGAACAGCACCGTCGAGGCGAGCACCGTGGGCACGACCCACTTGCGCTCGTTGGGGCGAAGCGCCGGCAGGAAAAACGCCAGAATCTGCCAGATAATCATGGGCGTGCACATGACCACGGCCATCTTGATGGCCAGCGAGAAGCGCAAGCCAAAGCCGCCGAGCGTGGTGGTGATGTAGAACTTACCGTCCGGCACAAAGGAGCGGATGGGGTCTTCCAAGATGTCGAGCACCACGGGCGTGGCGAAGTACAGCACGATAGCGGCGGCAAACACCGAGACGACCACGATGGTCAGGCGGCGACGGAGCTCTCCCAGGTGATCGAAGAGCGGCATTCGCGCAGGTCCGATAGGCATTACTCATCGCCTCCCTTCGGGGCGTCGGCGGCAGCGGCTTCGTCCTCGGCCTCGAGCTCGCGAGCGAGCTGGTCGACGACGGCCTTGCGCTTGCGGGGACGACGGGCGTAGAGGTCAGCCGTCGTGGGCTCTGCCGGCTCGGGCTCCGGCTCTGCAACAGGCTCGGGCTCGGCAGGCTCGGCCTCGGCGGGCTCGGCGCCCTCGGCCTCATCGGCAGCACCTTCGCCCTCAGCAGCACCCTCGCTCGCGGCCTTCTCGGCGGCAAGGCGGGCACGGCGCTCGGCAAAGGTCTCCTTCTTGGCGGGCGCAGCCGTCTCGGCGGCATCCTCGTCCGCATCGGAATCGTCGTCGGTCGCAGCGGCCTTCTTGGGCTTGACCGGGGCCGACGCGGCCTCGCTCACCGGATCGATAATCTCGGACTGAACAACGGCCGTCATCTTTTCCTGCGTCTCGCGGAACTGACGGATGGCACGGCCGATCGTGCGGCCCATCTGCGGGAGCTTATCCGGGCCAAACAGCAAAAAGCCGAAGACCACGATGATCGCGAGCTCACCCTCTCCAATACCAAACACACATACCTCCAAGGCTCGATGTGAGTCGAGCCCGCACCGCGCCATTCGGCCGGAACTCGTCTATTCATTCGGTCAAGTATAGCGCCCGGACGCTAAAACGTCCGAGCGCATCACAAACATATGCCAAACGGCACGCCCTTTTGGGGGCAAAGATTATGCAGCGGTGATCGAAATCTCCTGGTCGACACCCAACAGCTGAACCACGCGCATCACCGGGGGCTGCACATTGGTGCAGCTAAAGCGCTTGCCGTGGTCGACCGCGTGGTGCGCGGCGCCCACGAGCACGCCAATGCCCGTCGAATCGATGTAGCTCACTTGGGCAAAGTCGAGCTCAACGGCCTCGGTGGGCTGCTCGAGCGCCAGGTCGATGGCATTGCGCAGGCTATCGGCGTTAGAAATATCGATCTCGCCGGTTACCTTAATGGTGTAGAGCTCTGGCGTGGGGTTGGTGGAAATACCCAAATCCATAAATACGCTCCTTTACGTATCGAAAGTGCGGATAGTACGGGAAGCCGCGCGTTAGGCGCGCTCGGCACGCGCAAGCTCGGCAGCGACGAGCTTAACGGCCAGCACCAGCACGTCGAGCGCGGCCTCCAGGTCCTCGACCGTGGGATAGCTCGGCGCGATGCGGATGTTGGTGTCGCGCGGGTCCTTGCCATAGGGCCAGGTAGCACCGGCCGGCGTGAGCTTGACGCCCAGGTCGGCGCAAAGCGCGGCGACCTTCTGGGCCGAGCCCTCGGGACCATCGAAGCTTACAAAGTAGCCGCCGCGGGGGTGCGTCCAGGTGGCACAGCCCGTATCGCCCAAGCCCTCGGTGAGCTTGCGCTCGACGGCCTCAAAGCGCGGACGCAGGAACTCGGCATGCTTTTTCATGTGCTCCTTGACCGCCTCGATGGTGGGAAGGAAACGCACGTGACGCAGCTGGTTGAGCTTGTCGGCGCTGATGAGGCCGGCCTTCAGGCGCTTGGAGAACTCGGCGATGACCGCGGGGCTCGCACCGATAAAGCCGATGCCGGCGCCCGGGAAGGTGATCTTGGACGTCGAGGCAAAGGCCACCACGCGGTCCTCGGTACCCGCCGCGCGAGCGAGGTCAAAGATGTTTGCGAGCTCGTCGGTCTCGTCGTACAGGTCGTGCACGCAGTAGGCGTTGTCCCAGAAGATGCGGAAATCGGGCGCGGCCGTGGGCATCTCGACCAGACGGCGCACAGTGTCCTCGCTAAAGGTGATGCCCGTGGGGTTGGAATACTTGGGCACGCACCAGATGCCCTTAATGGAGTCGTCAGCGGCAACGAGGCGCTCGATCTCGTCCATGTCGGGGCCGTTGTCGGTCATCGCAACGGGGACGTTCTCGATGCCCAAGTCGGCGGTGATGCCAAAGTGGCGATCGTAGCCGGGAACGGGGCACAGGAACTTGACCTTCTTGCCGTCGTGCGCGGTCTCGTAGGCGTCCCAGGGCTCGCTGCCGCACGAGCCGCAGCGCCAGAACATGCCGGCGATGTCATGCTCAATCAAAAGGCTCGACGAGCCCAGCACGAGCGTCTGCTCGGCGGGGCAGCCCAGGAACTCCCCTGCCAACTTACGTGCTGAGGGAATACCCTCGAAGCAGCCGTAATTGGAGCAGTCGACGTTGCCGTCGTGCAGATCGGCGTCGGCATTGAGGATATCGAGCATGGGGCGCGAGATGTCCACCTGGGAGGGCGACGGCTTGCCGCGCGCCATGTCGAGCGCCAGGCCCTTGGCCTTGACCTCGGCGACCTCGGCTTTGAGCGCCTCGATGGCGGCATCGAGTTCGGTGGTTTCCATCTTCTGGTAGATCGTCTGCATGGGTGCGACCTTTCGCAAAGCGGGACGTTGCAGTTCGTCTAAGTATAGACCGCCACCGCCGCAACGTTATGAAGCCGTGATAGATTAAGTCCATCGCAATAAATTACGAATCGCCGCGCATGCCGGCGTGGGGGCCCAAGGAGGCACTATGGAGTATGGATCGTTCCAGGCCGAGGAATTCGGCGACCTGCAGCGCCTGGTCGACGGACTGTTTTACGACCGCCACGCCATCGACCGCCTGGATCTGATCGTACAGGCCGAAATCTTGGACCTGGCGCCCGATCTCATGGAGATCGTCAACCTGCTACCGCCCGGCTATTACGACCGCCAGTCACTTTGCGACCAGCTCAATTCCGCCTTAGCCGCCCACGGCTGGGGCGCCGTCTACGGCACCGTGGAATAAACCTCGAGGCCGACGATTTGGCCCGTTTCCCGACCCTGGCGAGGCTTGTTTTAGGGCTTGTGGCCAAAAAAGGGCAAATATGAGTACTGTTACCTTTTTAGTAGCAGCGATACTTGGTCGAAATCGGCAAAACTGGACTTGAAACTCCCTAATCACCGTCAGTTAGCGCCGAATTGGAAGTCGATGGTCACTCATTAACGTACAGCTCTTATAACTTTGTTCATTATTTTCCACACCTAAAATGAAACGCCGTTTGTGACAGTACTCACAAACGGCGTTTTTTGACCACGGGGGTATCTGGCAGGGGGCCAGTAGCACCCTGATCCGAGTTTCGAACGCATCCAAACCGGTTCTGGTGTCTGTTTTCGAGCTTTTACTCGCCCTTGGGCGCGGGGTGTTTGCAGACCACACTCATGTAGATCATGCCGAGCACGGCAGCGGTGACCGAACCGGCAAGGATGGCGGCCTTGGCAGCCAGAACCTCAAACTGGGCCGTCGGGAAGGCGAGGCCGCTGATGAGAATCGACATGGTAAAGCCGATACCGCCCAGAATGCCCACACCAGCAATCATGTGCCAGTTAACGTTGTGCGGCAGCTCGCAGGCCTTGAGCTTGACCAAGGCGAACGTCATGCCAAAGATGCCGATCGGCTTGCCCAGCAGCATGCCAAAGTACACGCCGAGCGTCACCGGGTCGGTGAGCAGCGTGCTCATGTCCACGCCCACCAGGCGAACCTGTGCGTTGACGAACGCGAAGATCGGCAGGATCACAAAGTTGACCGGCGTGGAGATCAGACGCTCCATGCGGATGAGCGGCGGGGTCACGCGGTGCATGACGCGCTCGACCTTGGTGGTCGAGACGGTAAAGTCATGCTGGCCCAGGATGTGTGCCTCGTCGTCGTAGCGGTCGTCGAGCAGCGGCAGGCACTCGCCCAGCCAATCGGTGAGGCTATCGAGCTTAACGCCGCACTTGGCCGGAATGGTGAAGGCCAGGATGACGCCGGCGAGCGTGGCATGTACGCCACTCTTGAACATGCAGAACCACAACAGCAGACCCAGTACCGAATACGGGGCAAGGCGGTAATGCTGCGTCTTGTTGAGCCACACGAGCGCGCAGGTCACAAGCGCGGCGGCGCCCAACCAAAACGGATTGGGGCTCTGACCGTAGAAAATGGCGATGGCGGCGATGGAGATGAGGTCGTCGGCGATGGCGAGCGTCGAGAAGAACACGCGCACGCCGTTGGGCACACGGTTGCCCAAAAGCGACAGCACGCCCAGTGCAAAGGCAATATCGGTTGCCATGGGGATGGCCCAGCCGTTGTGCGCGCCGGCATGGTTAAAGATCAGGTAGATGCAGGCGGGAACGACGACGCCGCCCACGGCCGCCAGCATGGGGAGCATGGCCTGGCGCGGGTTCTTGAGCTCGCCAACTGTCATCTCGTACTTAAGCTCAATGCCCACGAGTAAAAAGAAGATCGCCATGAGGAAGTCGTTGACGAAAAGCTCGACGGTGAGACCGGCCGTCAGGTTGCCCAGACCCACATACAGCGGGGTCTCCAAAAAATGATGGATAGCCTCGTAGGCATCGGTGTTGGCGCAAATGACGGCGGCGATGGCGGCGAAGACCATGACGGCGGCGGAAATCGTGCCGTTCTCGGCGATGCGCTCCCAGATGTCGTGACGTTCAAAGCGCTTGCGCTCACGAACGTTGAATAGCTGCTCAGTTGCTGCCATGGGCGGCTCCTTTCACGGGATGGCTCCCGTCTTAAAAAAGCACGGCCCGCCCAAGTGGCGGCGCCGCGCTCTAACGTATTACGCTTGCATCTAGCCTACCCTGCACGACAAGAACGCAGGCGTGGCCGAAAAGCGGAACCACAGGTTGAACATTATTTGCTCAACGGCACGGGCACGCCTGTCCAAGAGACGACGCGGCGCCGTACACAAAAAACGACCGGAGCGCGGGGCGTCCGCGATCCGGTCGTGGCGTTTAGTGAACTAAACCTAGCAGGCGGCCATGATGGGGGCAGCGACCTGCTTCTTACGGGAGAGGACGCCCGGCATCCAGACACCGTCGTGCTCGTCGGCAATGCCCAGGCCCTTCTGAGCAGCCTCGGTCTCGCCCTCGAGCAGGACCTGCGAGCCCTCCTCCATGATGTCGGTGATGCACAGGACAATGCCGTCAGCACCCTTCTCGGCGGCGTAGGCGCGCATGGCCTCGCGAATCTCGTCGATCATGCCGAGCGCGCGGCTCTTGTCGACGGTCTCGTACTGGCCGATGAGCAGCTTCTTGCCGGCGGGCTCGAACATCTTGATGTCGTTGCCGACCATCTCGGCAGCGGTGAAGGAGCCGGACGGACGGGTAAGGAAGACCTCCATGCCAAACTTGACCGGGTCGACGCCCACTTGCTCGCCGAGCTTGGCGGCAACGGCGCGGTCGACAGCGGTGGTGGTGGGGCTCTTGAGCATGAGCGTATCGGTCATCATGGCCGAGAGCAGCAGCTTGGCCTGGACGTCGGAAAGCTCAACGCCGAGCACGTCGGCGAGCTTGGTGACGATGGTGCAGCTGGAGCCCCAGGGCAGGCAGATGTAGTGCAGCGGGCCGGCGGTCTCGAAGTCGCCGATGCGGTGATGATCGACGACGCCAAAGACCGTGGCGTCCTTAAGGCCGGCGACGGACTGGGCGGACTCGTTGTGGTCGGTGAGGACGACGAGCTGACCGGCCTCGACGGACTCGATCGCGCGAGGCTCGGCGATGCCGGCGTCGGCGAGCAGCTTGGCGGACTCTGCCGGAAGCTGACCAAGGGCGCAGGCCTCGTAGGTGTTGCCGGCATACTCAACCTGGTTGAGCAGCTGGGACAGGACGACGGCGCTCATGATGGCGTCGTTATCGGGGTTCTGGTGACCAAAGACAAGAACGTTTGCCATGGATATCCTCCACTTGATATGTGTACTTGGACGTAGCTATGGTAGCACGCCGATGCCGAGCCTTCGCAGACGGAAGGGCCACGGCATATTTTGGGGTAGGCACGGGGGCCAAGGCTGTCCCTTTTACACCATGTTGGTGCAAAGTAACCTGACCCCCTTGCACCAGCTATTTACCGGCGGCGCGCAGGGCTACGTAGGCGGCGCCGATGATGCCGGCGTCGTTGCCGAGCGAAGCGACCTTAATGGGCGTCTCGCGCGAGGCGGAAAGCGCGTAGCGCTGGAAGTGCTCGCGAACGGCGTCGAGGTAGACATCGGCCGAGGCAGACGCACCGCCGCCGATCAGGAACATCTCGGGGTCGACCACGTTGGCAATAAGCGCCAGGGCACGGCCGAGATAATCGGCCATGGTATCGGCCGCAGCCAGCGCGAGCTTGTCGCCCTCGCGGCAGGCCTGGAACACGTCCTTGGAATCTGAGGGGCCGGTGAGCTCGATGGGCTCGACGCCCGCCTTCTTGCACTCGGCAAGGTAGTTGCTCACCACGCCGGTGGCGCTGGAATACTGCTCCAGGTGGCCATGGCCGCCGCAGCCGCAGGTGCGCTCCTCAGCCGGGTTCAGGCACATGTGGCCAATCTCGCCGCCGGCGCCCACAACGCCCGATACCACGTCGCCGTTGACGATAACGCCGCCGCCCACGCCGGTACCGATGGTGACCATCACCACGTTCTGCACGCCCTTGGCAGAACCGAGCCAGGCCTCGCCCATGGCAGCGGCGTTGGCATCGTTCTCGTACTTAACGACCGCGTCGGGGCAGTGCTTTTGAATGGCGATCCTCAGCTCGGGCAGGTTAATGGCAATGTTGGCCTTGACCTTGGCATCGCCCGATGCCGGGATGGGGCACGGAACGGCCAGGCCAATGCCCGCCACAAAGGCACGCGGAATCCGAGCCTTGGCGACCACCTGGTCGATAGCCTCGGTCACCGCGGCAAAGCCCGCGGCGTCAACGATGGGAGGCGTAGGCACGCTGGCCTTGGCTAGCAGGTTGCCGTCCTCGTCGAACAGGCCCTCCTTAACCGAAGTGCCGCCGACGTCAATGCCGATGTAGTACTGCTTAGGTTCCATGGGAGCCCACCTTTCTCGTTTAAACATTGCCTGTATGGTACCGCTCCCAAGACAAAAACCTACCAAAAAGGGACAGGTTTGTTTTGGCAGGTTATATCTGGGGAAACGCAGAGTACGAGATTCGGTTCGCTGGCCGCTATATCGGTTCGGTCCTGTCCTCGGACCGATCATTCCTCAACACGACACTACTCAGATGTTTATCATTTAAAACGCTCTGATTTTACAAGCGGGGCGTCTTTTGATTTTATCTTTCTCGAACTTTTCAATAACTCAATAGAGATACTTAGGCGTTGACTATACTTTCTTTTATTCTCAATCAAGTTGGAAAGGAGGTTCCTTGATTCCCAAATACGAGGCGATAGCTGCAGATATTCGTCGAAGTATCGAGGATGGCGCTCTTAAACCGGGCGATAAGCTTCCCACCGTCGTTGAGTTCTGCGAGCTCTATAGCGTTTCCAAAATCACCGTCAAACGAGCTATTGAACAAATCACCGAGGAAGGTCTTATTACCAGCCGTCGTGGATCGGGTACCTACGTTAAGGACACGGCGGGACTTCCCGGCCAGGCGTTTTTTCAGGGCAAAAACGACCGTGCCCAGGGCTTTTCATATGAGCACCGCGGGGAGAAGGTGACCTCGGTGGTCTACGATTTCTCGATCGTTAATCCACCAGCGGACATCGCAGCCCAGCTGGGAATTGCCGAGGATGACTTTGCCTATCACGTCGTGCGCGTGCGTCAGGCCGATGAGAAGCCCATCGTTATCGAGTACACCTACATGCCCCTCGAGTTGATTCCAGGCCTTAAAAAGAAGGACCTGTACGGATCGCTCTACCGCTTCATCCGCGAGCAATGTGGGCTGAAGATTTCGAGCTTTCACCGTACCATTCGCGCCGTGGCAGCAACCGAGGAAGAAGCTGAGCGCCTGGATACCAAACCCGGCTCTCCCTTGCTCGAGCTCACCCAGATTGGCTTCTTGGATAGCGGCGCCGCCTTTGAGTATTCGGTCTCGCGCAACGTTGGCGACCGCTTTGAGTTGCACAACGTAACGTTGGCATAGGTTTTATGGTCATACGGGCGCTCGTCTTGAGCAGTTTTACGCGGCGCCCACGCAGCACAATGGGAGTATGAACATGTCCGATTTGATTAAACTGACGCCGATCTTCCACGAGAAGATCTGGGGCGGCCGTCAACTCGAAACCGTATTTGGTTACGACATTCCCGAGGGTCCCATCGGTGAGTGTTGGGCCATCTCGGCCCACCCCAACGGTGACTGCCAGATTGCGGAGGGCCCGTATGCAGGCCACACGCTTTCGTGGCTGTGGGCCGAGCACCGCGAGCTCTTTGGCAACTGCGAGGGCAAGGAGTTCCCGCTGCTCATTAAGATTCTGGACGCCAAGGACGACCTTTCGATCCAGATTCATCCCAACGACGAGTACGCCGCCAAGCACGAGAACGGCAGCCTGGGCAAAACCGAGTGCTGGTATGTGCTGGACTGCGAGCCCGGCGCCACAATCATCGTCGGCCAGCGCGCGCATGACCGCGCCGAGGCCGCGCAGATGATCGAGGACGGCCGCTGGGACGACATGCTCAACGTGCTGCCGATCCACAAGGGCGACTTTTTCCAGATTGATTCCGGTACCGTGCACGCCATCAAGACCGGCACGCTCATTTTGGAGACTCAGCAGTCGAGCGACGTGACGTATCGCCTGTACGACTACGACCGTCCCGGCACCGACGGCAAACTGCGTCCGCTGCACATTGAGCAGAGCCTCGACTGCATCGACTTTGATGCCCAGGCTCCGACCGACGGCACGATAACCGCACCCGAGGTGGACGGCGTGACCGAGCTCGAGTCCAACCCCTGCTACACCGTCGATCGCGTGCGCGTCGACGGCAGCAAGACCCTCGACCAGCGCTGGCCCTTCATGTGCCTGTCGGTCATCGACGGTGAAGGCGCCGTCTGCGGCGACCCCGTCCACAAGGGAAGCCACCTGCTGGCCCCGAGCACCGTCAGCTCCATTGACCTCGAAGGCCAGATGGAACTGATCGTCTCGCACCTGTAAGCTACCCGTCCCGGCGAGCCTCTGACTAGTTACGACAATCAAAAACGCAACAAGGGGCTCCCCCGTTCTTCAACGGGGGAGCCCCTTGCCATGTCTAAGTATTCAGCCCACCCGGTTCTCCAGATCAAAAAGCGAGAGGCAAAGCAACGCTCGTTCAGCAACGTTACCCAAGGACCCGGGCGGGCGTATGGGGCAACATCGATCGCGAGTTCCGCACGCAAAGGAGAGCACTTAATGTGCTCTCCGTCTTGCGCAGGACTGCCCGAGCAGGCGATGTTGCCCCATACGCCCGCCCGGGTCCGCCGAGACTACGACAGCTTGACGATCGGTGCAAAACCTTTCATTAGCTTTTTGGTCTGGCCGGTCTTTTCGAATTGAACCTCGATTATGTCTCCAGCGACCGAGATCACGGTACCCGTGCCAAAGGTCTTATGGCTCACGGTATCGCCCACGGCAAAGTCCTGCGATGCGCTGGCGCGATCGACCTTGCGCTCTACCGTCGGGGACACCTTGGACGAGGGCTTTTTGGCTCGCGGCGCGCCCGAGCCAAAGGTCGAGGCAACACGGCCGGCGTCGGGCGAAACCCCACGATGGCGCTCGGTCCCGTAACTGCTGCCGCCAAAGAAGTCGTCAAAGCTCGATCCGCCGCGCGAACCGGAACCGCCGGTCGAGCGCGTATGCGAACCGAACACCTTGCCGCCGTACATGTCCGAGCCCATGCCCGAGCCAAAGGTGCCGTGACGGTCGCCGCGCTTCTCCCAACCCGTGCCCTCAAAACCGGCAGAGCCGATTCCGCTAAACTCGATGTCCTCAAACGGAATCTCGTTGAGGAAGCGCGAGCGCGGGTTGGCAGAGGTCGAGCCGTAGGTACGGCGCGTGGCGGCATAGGTCAGGAACAGGCGCTTGCGAGCACGCGTGATGGCGACGTAGGCGAGGCGACGCTCCTCCTCGAGCTTGCCCGGATCGTCACTACCGCCAAAGTCGTGCACGTGCGGGAAGATGCCCTCCTCCATACCGGCCACGAACACCGCCGGGAACTCCAGGCCCTTGGCGGAGTGAATGGTCATCATGGTGATGGCATGCGTCTCGCCTGCCAAAGAATCCAAGTCGGAGCGCAGGGCCAGCCACTCCATGAGTGCCGGAAGCGCCTTGCAGGTGAGCGGACCGTAGGTGCGCTCGATCTCGTCGGCATGCACGGCGCCCGCCGGCATCTCCGTCGGCGCGGCATAGGCATTGCCCGCGATGGCGGCAGCCAAGGCATCCTGTGGTGAGAGCGCCGGAGCGGCCAGACTATCGAGCGGATTGGAGCCCGCGGCGTCACGAGCGCCGACGAGTGCCTCAAACGAGGACGCAGGCGCGGACGGTCCCGGCTCGGGCGCAGGCGCGCTCACCACGACGGGCTCGGGCTCGGCAGGCACGTCGGCAACGCCGGCTGCACGCAGCTCTTCTAAGCTCTCGAGCGTACCCTCGATATCCTCGTGCGTCTCTTCAAATTCGGCGGCGACGCCCAGGAATTCCTGGATGTTCTCGGCGCGGCTCTCGGACTCCATGGTGCCTTCGGCGCGGAAAGCCTGCAGCAGGCCCGTCTTATCGACGATCATCTCGACGACGTCCTTGAGCTCGCCGTCCATGCGACGACCCTCGCGCACCAGCGAGACAAAGCTCGACAGGCCGTTGCGCACTTTGGCGCTAAACATGCCCGTCTCGGCGCACGCGATCTCGCAGGCCTGGAAGAACGAGCAACGGTTGTCGCGCGCCAGCTGCTCGATCTTTTGGATCGAGGTGGAGCCGATGCCGCGGCGCGGCGTGTTGATGACGCGCTTGACGCTCATCTCGTCGGCCGGGTTCACGATCATCTTGAGGTAGGCCATAACGTCGCGGATCTCGGCACGGTCGAAGAATCGCGTGCCGCCCACGATCTTGTAGGGCACGCCCGCGCGCAGAAACATATCTTCGAGAATACGCGACTGGGCGTTGGTGCGGTAGAACACGGCGATGTCGTCGTAACTCGTGCCCTTGGAGTGCAGCTTTTCGATCTCGCCGGCAATCCAGCGACCCTCGTCGCGCTCATCGCTTGCTTGGAAGGCCTGAATCTTCTCGCCGTCGCCCTCGGCCGTAAACAGGCGTTTGTCCTTGCGCTGCGAGTTGTGACGCACCACGGCGTTGGCGGCGCTCAGGATATGACCCGTGGAGCGGTAGTTCTGCTCCAGCTTGACGGTCTTGCAGTCTTTAAAGTCCTTCTCAAAGTCCAGGATATTGGTGATGTCGGCGCCACGCCAGCTATAAATGGACTGATCGTCATCGCCCACGACCATGAGGTTTTGGTACTTGGCGGCCAGCAGGTTGGCGATCTCGTACTGGACGTGGTTGGTGTCCTGATACTCGTCGACGCTAATGTAGCGGAAGCGCTCCTGGTACTTGTCGAGCACCTCGGGGCGGGTGCGCAGCAGCTCGAGTGTGCGCACAAGCAAGTCGTCGAAGTCCATGGCGTTGGCGGCACGCAGGCGGCGCTCCAGCTCCAGGTAGACTTGCGCGGTCTTTTTGTCATTAGGGCTGTCGGCGGATTTGAGCATGTCCTCGGGCCCGATCATGGCGTTTTTAGCCGAGCTGATCTTGCTGCGGATCATGTTGATGGGGAACTGCTTTTGCTCAATGCCGAGCGCCTGCATAATGTCGCGCACCATGCGCTTTGAGTCGTCATCGTCGTAGATGGTGAACTGCCCGGTGTAGCCCAGCAGATCGGCGTCCTCGCGCAGCATGCGCACGCACATAGCGTGGAAGGTGCACACCCACATGCCGCGGGTGCCGCTGGGGATGAGCGCTGCCAGACGCTCGCGCATCTCGGCCGCGGCCTTGTTGGTAAACGTGATGGCAAGAACCTGCCAGGGCTTAACGCCCAGGTCGCCAAGCATATGCGCGATGCGGAAGGTCAGGACGCGGGTCTTGCCCGAGCCGGCGCCGGCAAGGACCAGCAGCGGGCCCTCGGTGGTCAGGACCGCCTCGCGCTGGGCGGGGTTCAGGCTATCGATATCGACGAGCGGCTTGGCGGGTTTGGGCGCCGGAGCCGGGGCGTCGTAGATGTCGAGCGGAACGAGTTCGGGTTCCAGCGCGGCGGGGGCGGTGTACGCATCGAGCGGCACGGGTTCCGGCGCAGGCGGCACGGGCGCGGCAGTGTTCTTTTCCCAGGGCAGGGGCTGGGTCATGGGCGACTCCTCATCTGACGGACGGCGCGCCTGCGGGCAGCGCCATAGTTTGAGCCGTACCAGTATACCGAGCCGCGCGGACACCGACGCAAATCACACCACGACTCCGTGCGCGATCGCCAGGCCCGCCCCATTGAGCCAATCACGGAGCCACCGATGTCATGGCAACGGTAGCGAGCGGCGGCCAGAGCGAACAAATTGGCATGAAAAGAGGGCGGCATAGACCTTTTGGTCATGCCACCCTCTTCGAATAACAAGTTGTTCGCTCTGGCCGCCGCGCAGCGTCAACCAAGTTACAGGCCGAGCATAGGCTCCAGAACGAAGAAGTACGCGAGCACCACGATGCCCAGGATGATGCGGTAAACACCGAAGCACTTAAAGTCGTGACGGCGGACGAAGCCCATGAGCCACTTGATGGCGATGAGCGAAACCACAAAGGCCACAACGCAGCCCACGCCCAAGATAGCGACCTCGTTGGCGCCGAACGTGCCGCCCTTGATGAAGTACTTGACCAGCTTGAGTGCACTCGCGCCAAACATGACAGGGATGGCCAGGAAGAACGTAAACTTGGATGCCACCGAACGCGTGCAGCCCAAAAGCAGGCCACCGATGATGGTAGAACCGGAACGAGACGTACCAGGCACCAGCGAAAGCACCTGGAAGCAGCCGATACCCAGCGCAGTCTTCCAGCTCAGGTCCTCGAGCGTGGCGATGGAGCCAAAGTCCAGGTTCTCGTCATCGCCCTCATCCTCAGCGGTAGCCGCGGCGGGCGCCGCAAAGTGCGCACCGGCGGGGCGTCCGCCCGCCACCACAGCACGCGAACCAAACGAACCGGCAACGGCCATTTCCTCGCGCTTGTTCGCGCGCCAGTTCTCAATCACGATAAACAGCACGCCGTACACAATGAGCGCCAGCGCCACGACGGGAGCATTGTAGAAATGCTCCTCCATCCAGTCGTTGAGCGGCAGACCGATCGCCGCGGCGGGAATGCAACCGAGCACAATCTTGCCCCACAGCACCCAGGTGTCGCGACGGCCCTCCTTGCCCTTGCTAGGAGAAAACGGGTTGAGCTCATGGAAGAACAGGACGCAGACGGCCAAAATGGCGCCAAGCTGAATCACGACCAGGAACATATTCCAGAACGTCTCGCTCACGTTCATCTTGACGAACTCGTCCACCAAGATCATGTGACCGGTCGACGAAACAGGCAGCCATTCGGTGATGCCCTCGACCAGGCCCATGAAGGCAGATTTTAGAAGCTCGATGATATCCAAAGGGACCCCCTCGTTAGACACCCGCCGATATTGTTCTGCGGACGGTGCGGGCGATGTCCCATTATCAACCGTTGGCGGCACGCCTGTGCCTACCCTTACCAAAAAACTCGCCCGTTCACAGAATTGCGAGCGGTCAAATTCGAATCCTTGGGTATAACTGCAACAAGATAAAGTGTCCGGCGGCCAACGCGCCCGCGCCCGCCCGACGCACGAGCCCCACGCCCGTGCGATAGACCAAGGAGGAAACCATGAACGAGGGCTATACCAAGGTATTTGTTTCACTCGACGGTACTGAGCAGCAGGATTTTGTGCTCGCACGCGCCATCAAGGTCGCCGCGAACAACGGCGCTAAGCTGATCATCGGCCACGTTATCGACTCCACCGCGCTCGAGAGCGCCGGTTCCTATCCGGTCGACCTGGTCAACGGCTTGGAGGAGGCCTTTAACAACTCCATCGCCAAGCAGCTCGAGGAGGCCAAAGCCAATCCCGACATTCCCGAGGTCGAGGTCATGATTCGCACCGGCCGCATTCGTGAGACGCTCAAGGATGAGATGCTCGACGTGGTCAAGCCCGATCTGGTGCTCTGCGGCGCCCGCGGCCTGTCCTCAATTAAGTACGCACTCTTGGGCTCGATTTCGACGTTCCTGCTGCGCAATACGGACTGCGACATTTTGGTCGTGAAGTAGGTTCCTTCCCGCCGGCGCAAGGCCTGCGGGGTTATCACGCCGACGTCCTCGCCGCTTCGCGGCTGCGGGATGTCGGCTTAGATAACCCCTCCCGGCCTTGCGCCTTCGTCACCGTACTTCAGCGAGTTGGCTGATAGAAAAATGGCGTGCCGCCCCGTTTGGGGCGGCACGTTTTGTTTGGGCGGACGTCTGCCGCGTGCGTTACTCGAAGTATTGGAACTTGTTCGTTGAAAAAGCAAACGTAACGACGAAGCCTTCGCTGGGCTCGGACGCTGCGGTGACGTCGATGCCCATCTTGGAGCACAGACGTGCCACCAGGTAGAGGCCGATGCCCGTTGCACGCTTGGTGGTGCGACCGTTGTCGCCGGTAAAGCCCTTCTCGAACACGCGGGGCAGGTCGGCCGCGCTCACGCCGCAGCCGTTGTCCGCGACGGTAAGCTCGATGCGCTCGCTCGCCAGGCCCTCGTCCAGCAACGCTCCCGAAAACGTGATCTTCGCGCCGTCCTCACGCGCGTATTTAATGCTGTTCTGAATGAGCTGGCCCAGAATAAACTCGAGCCACTTCTCGTCGGTAAACACCTCAAAGTCGAGGTTCTCGCACACCGGCGCCACGTGTGCCGCGATGAGCTCGCGCGCGTTGGCTTTGATCGCGCCCGTCACCAAGGTCTTGAGATCCCAGCGGCGAATCAGGTAGTCGCGCTCCACGACTTCCGAGCGCGCGTAGTACAGCGCCTGGTCGATATAGCGCTCCACGCGAGCCAACTCACGGCCCAGGTCATCCACGCGCGACAGGTCGTCTTCGCTGCCATCCAGGTTTTCCAAAATCAGGTGAGCCGCCGCCAGGGGCAGCTTGGCCTCGTGGACCCAGCTCTCGATATAGTCGCGATAGTCATCGGTCTGACGCCGGCCTTCGGCAACCTCGTCGCAGGCAGCTTTGCCCACCCGGCGCAAGACCTCGTACTCGAGCTCGCCCTCGGCATAGGTCGGACATTGCACCATCTCCTGCACCCATGCGGGACTCTCGAGCTCCTCTGCCGCGCGCTCCAACTGACGCAGAAAACGGCGACGGCGAGAGTACTCAATCACGATGCCGAGCATACCGAAGATAAAGGACACGCCGACCGCCACGGCCACGATAGAAACGGGTGCGCCGGCGACCGTCAGCACAAAGCAGCTCAGCAGCACGCCGCACGTCCACACGGCGACGGGAAGCAGCGCGTCTTTAAAGAACTTGGCAAACGACATAGCCGGCCCCTAGACCGAATAGCCTTGGCCGCGGTGCGTCGTCAAATACCCCTTGATGCCGATTTTTTCGAGCGTGGTGCGCAGGCGGTTGATGTTGACGGTAAGCGTATTGTCGTCCACGAAGGCGTCGGAGTCCCACAGGTCCTGCATGATGGCCGAGCGCGAAACAATCTTGCCCGCGCGGCTCAGAAGCAGCGAGAGGATACGCAGTTCGTTTTTGGTGAGCTCGGTGCTGGTACCGGTTTGCGTATTGGTGACCATGGAGCGTGCGAGGTCGAGCTCCAGTCCCTTGTGGACGAGCGTGCTACGCTCGCCCGCCGCCGCGGTGCGGCGCAGCAAGGCATTGATGCGCGCCACGAGCACGCGGGCGCTGTAAGGCTTGGGAACAAAGTCGTCCGCGCCAAGCGTCATGGCCATGACCTCGTCAATCTCGGTCGTGCGCGAGGTGAGGACGATGATGGGGACCTCGGATTCGCGGCGAACCTCATGGCAGATATGCTGGCCGTCCTTGACGGGAAGCGTCAGGTCGAGCAGCACCAGGTCGGGCGCGGCGGCGAGAATATCGCGCGAAACATGCTCGAACGATTCGCAGGCCTCGACCTCAAAACCGGCACGGGCAAGGATGTCGGCAAGCTCGCGACGAATGGGCTCGTCGTCCTCAATGACATAAATCAGCGCCATGTGTCCTCCCGTTTCTCGTAACTTGCACTTTCCACACCATTATGCCCACGGCGTCGCAGCGATGCGACCCCGTGGGCATCTAATGTGACAATAGTGTTCGGTAGCCTTGAGAGAAAATAGGGGCCGACCGGTCCTAAGCCGATCGGCCCCATCACTTCGACCTCGAGTCTCTACTCGAGCGTACGCATGTACGCGGAGATGACATCCAGGCCCTTCTGCAGGTCGTCGGTGTTATCGGAGTATGCATAGCCGATGCGCATGCTCTTGGGCTCCTCGAAGCAATCGCCCGGGGTGACGAGCGCGCCGGACTTCTTAATCATGTCGATGCAGAACGTCCTGGAGTCGATGTCGTAGTCGTAATACACGAGCGCGGTGGTACCCGCCTCGGGCTTAACGAACGACAGGTGTGGCTCGCTCTCGACCCACTTCTCCAGAACAGCAAGGTTCTGACGGACGATGCGGCGGCTGCGCTCAAGGATCACGGAAGCGTTGCCCAGAATCAGCTCCGCCACCGTCTCGCTGAATATGCCGGCGGAAATCAGGTTGTAGTCACGATGCGAGAGCAGCGCGCGACGGAGCTCCGGGCTCTTGGTGACCGCCCAGCCCAGACGCAGGCCGGCGAACGACCAGACCTTGGACATGGATGCGGTGACGATGGCCTTGTCGTACAGGTCGATCACGGACTCGGAGTACTCATCCGTCTGAGTAAGCAGACGGTAGACCTCGTCGCAGAGTACCCACGCGTCGTGTTTGCGTGCGACCTCGACAATCGCCTTGAGCGTATCGGTGTCGAGCAGGGCGCCCGTGGGGTTGTCCGGGTTATTGATGCAGATGAGCTTGGTATCGTCGGTCACCAGGGCATCGAGCGCGTCGACGTCGACGTGGTAGCCGTTCTTGCGATCGAGCTGAAGGATATCGACCTTCGCGCCGCACATCTCGGGAATCGAATAAAGCTGCTGGTAGGTGGGCTTGACGGAGACTACGTGATCGCCCGGTTCGACGAGCGTGGAAATAACCAGGGAGTTGGCACCGGTCGCGCCGTGCGTGGGCACGATATGCCCGGGCTCGACCGTCTTATAGAGACGCGCGACCCCCTCGAGGAAGCCGGGTTGCCCCTCGATGTCTCCGTAGGTGAATCGGCGCGAGCACAGGCTATCGAGCCACGCCCTCTTGTCGGTGTTCGTAAGCTCGAACAGCTGGTCGAGCGTGAGGGAGTAGACGCACGTCTCCGCAACGTTGTGGGTGCACTTGGTCTCCCACTCGTTCATCCACTGCTCGACGGCGAAATCCTTGATCTGCATTGTCGTTTCCTTCCCTTGACTTTCTTACAGTTCCACCACGGTGCCCAGCCCCGCCTCGACGGCGCGGTCGTAGGCGATTTTCGATGTCGAAAGGTCCTGAACGGCGATGCCCGACGTATCGAACACCGTCACCTGCTCGTCATCCGAACGCCCCGTAGCCGCGCCGGCGATGACTTCGCCGAGCTCCGCTTTGATGTCCTCGGGCGTGATGGCACCCTCGGCAACTGGAATCTCCAGCTCACCGGACGCGACCGATTGCTCGCGGTCGTCGACGTAAACAGCGGCACGGGCGACAAGTGCCGAGGCGAGCTCCTGCTTGCCGGGCATGTCGGCACCGACGCAGGAGATATGCGTACCGGGGCGCACCCATGCATCGGGGATGATGGGCTTGGTCGCCGGCGTGATCGTCACGATGATGTCGGCCTCTGCCGCGGCACCTTGGCCGTCGGCCGTCGCTTCGATGGAATAGGTAGATGCCTCGCGAGCATGCTCGCAGGCGCCCAAGATATGGGCGACCTCGTCTCGCATACGCTCGACGCGGGCCTCGGGCGCGGCATCGGAAACCGGCTCCCACACCTTGACCTCACTCACTTTGGGACAGGCGGCGAGCACGCCCGCCACCATATAGGTGCTCATATGGCCGGCACCCGCAACAAGCAGTTTGGACGCATCCGCCCGAGCCAGCCACTTAGCACCGAGTGCAGCGGCGGCACCGGTGCGAAGCCCAGTGACGGCAGAGGCATTGAGCAGCGCCAACGGCTCGCCCGTCACGTTATCGCACAGCAGCGTAGTGCCAAAGATCTCGGGCAGCCCCTTTTTAGGATTCTGAGAGAACCAAGCAGTGAGCTTGAGGCCGAAGAGGCCGCTTCCCGCCAACTCGCCCGAGCGGATATCCATATCGGCCACGCCGGGTTCGAACTGCTCATATACCATCGGCCACGCAACACCCTGTCTCTTATACACATCTGACGCTGCCGACGATCG
>URCU01000029.1:0-19011 GCA_900546425.1 uncultured Collinsella sp.
CGCCGCTGCCGCGGCCGCTGCGGGGGAGGGCACTGCGAGCGTCGGCGATGCCGCGGGCGCCGCCGCTCAGCCCGCTGCGGCTGCCGGCTCCGATGCCCAGCATGACGATGCTGCCGCCAAGGCCGCGCTTAAAGCCGCCGAGATGGAGGCAAAGCTCGCCGCCATGGATCCCGAGAAAGCGGCCAAGGTCCGCGCGGCGCTTGCCGCCAAGGCCGCCCGCGACAAGCAGAAAGAGGAGGCGTAAGGTCCATGGCACATCGCTCCGTTATTCCGTTTGGCCCGCAGCACCCGGTGCTGCCCGAGCCGCTTCATCTGGACCTAGTGATCGAGGACGACCGCGTTATCGAGGCAATTCCGCAGATCGGTTTTGTGCACCGCGGACTCGAGAAGCTCACCGAAAAGCGCGACATGTACCAGTTTGGCTACATCGCCGAGCGCATCTGCGGCATCTGCGCCGTGGGCCACAGCTGCGGCTATGCCAGCGCCTGCGAGCGCATGCTCGACATCGAGGTGCCTGGCCGCGTGCAGTATATCCGCACCATTCTGCATGAGCTTTCGCGCATTCACTCGCATCTGCTGTGGCTGGGCCTGCTCGCCGACGCCTTTGGCTTTGAGGCGCTGTTCTATCGTTCGTGGACCCTGCGCGAGCAAATTCTCAAGATCTTCGAGAGCACTTGCGGCGGCCGAGTGATCCTTTCGATTAACGAGATCGGCGGCCTTAAGCACGATATCGAGGACTCCGAGCTGGCCGGCATTGTCCAGACGCTTGACGCCATGCGCCCCGACTACGAGGCCCTGGTGCATACGTTTTTGGACGACAATAGCTGCGGCGAGCGCCTGCATGGCGTGGGCGTGATCAGCAAGAAGGACGCGCTGGAGCTTTCGATGGTCGGCCCGTTTGGGCGCGCCTCGGGCGTGGATTACGACGTGCGCATGTTCGGTGACGGCGCCTATGCGGACCTAGCTGCGTTTGAGCCTATCGTTGCTAGCGATGGCGATTGCTATGCCCGCTGCCAGGTGCGTTGTGCCGAGGTCACGCAGGCCATGGACATCATCAAGGAGCTTGTGGGCAAGATTCCGCACGACGGAATCGGCGGGCGCACCAAGCTCACGCCGGCCGACGGCGCGCGCGGCGAGGTCGTGATTGAGCAGCCGCGCGGCGAGGCGTACTACTATGTGCGCGGCAACGGCACCAAGAACCTGGACCGCTTCCGCGTGCGTACGCCGACGTCGCAGAACCTGGCGGGTCTGACGCATGCGCTGCAGAACGTGCTCCTTGCCAACGTGCCCATGATTATCCTGACCATCGACCCCTGCATTAGCTGCACGGAAAGGTAGGCGCGGCATGAGTTTACTGACATTTGCCAAGACGGCCTTGGGTTCCATGGTCAAGCAGCCGGTCACGGTTTGCTATCCGCAGGAGAAGCTGACGGCGCCCGAGCGCTTGCGCGGGCATATCGTTAACGACATGGACGTGTGCATTCGCTGCGGTATGTGCGCGCGGCGTTGCCCGGCGGGCGCGCTCGCGGTCGATCGCAAAGGCGGCACCTGGTCGATTGATCCGTACGCCTGCGTGGTGTGCGGCGAGTGCATCGAAAGCTGCCCCAAACACTGCCTGAGCATGGACACCGCCCGTACTCCAGTCGCGGCGGACAAGACTCCCACGGTAGAAACCAAGCCGGAGTAGCTCTGGAATAGAGCTGGAATAGGGGCCGGTGGGGCAAAATTGCCCCACCGGCCCCGCGCATGAGCGCGCGGTTGGGCCGCCACGAACAAAACTATGCCGGTTTACGGGGCTGGATAGCGAACCTCCGACCATACAGAAAATTGCAAAAACAAAACCGCAGGTAGATAGCCTGCCGTTTTTCAAAAAATGAAGGTATGGATGAGGGCTCCGGCTTTTGCCCCGTAATTCGGCATAGTTTTGAAATGGCACCATATCCGTAACCGCCCTTGATCTCCCGCGGACGGAGGAAAACGGACCATTTTGGCCTTGCGAGGGCTGCCACGTGACCCGTCTGCCACGAAAGGGGCCCATCTACTACGTTTAAGCCGCTACCCTCAACCATGGCGAACTACGCAAAAACAAAACCGCAGGTAGAACGCCTGCGGTTTTTCATGAAAAGCGGTTATGGTCGGGGGTGTCGAGTCAAACGTAGTAGATGGGCCGATTTCGTGGCGGGCGCCGTCAGCCGATCTCCGCGGGCCGAAGAAAACGGATTATTTTGGTCTCGCGAGGCTTGCGGAGGCGCTCGTGCAGGGCCGCCCGAACAAAACTATGTCGGTTTACGGGGCTGGGCCACGAGCCCTCAACCATGCCGATATCCGTGAAAATAAAACCGCAGGTAGATGAGCTGTCATTTTACAGAAAATGCGGGTATGGATGAGAGTTCCGACTTTTGCCCCGTAATCCGGCATAGCTTTGAAATGTCGTTAAATTGGTAGCAGCCATTTTGCTATGCGGGAGTGGTTGGCCGTTGGGTAATTACCCTCGCAGGTAGGCGATGGCGATCTGCGTGCGGTTGCGCAGACCCATTTTGGCAAGGATCGAGCTGATGTGGTTGCGCACGGTGCCTTCGCCCATGTATGCCGTGGCGGCAATCTCCTTGTTGTCGAGGCCGCGGGCGATGAGCTCGGCGACTTCGAACTCGCGGTCGGTCAGGCCGGCGAAGGCCGCGGGCCGGCGGGGCATGCCCGCTTCGATGCCCGTTCCGTCAAAATCGATGTCCTCGATCGCCTTTCCCTCGAGCACGCGCTTGCCGTCCATGACCTGCGCCAACGCCGGTGGAATGGCGGCGACATCGGTTTTGATCAGATAGCCGCGGGCGCCCAGTTTAAGCGCCGACACAATGTACTCGTCATCCGAGAATGTCGTCAGAAACACCACGCGCGCCGAAGGGTCGCGCTCAAGGATTTCGCGCGCCGCCGATAGGCCGTCGCGTCCCGGCATCTGAATGTCGAGCAGTGCGATATCGGGTGAGTGCTCGGCGTAGAGCGCTACCGCATCGTTGCCGTTGGCGCCGGCGCCCACCACCTCGATCTGCGGCTGGGCGCCCAGGATTATCTTGAGCGAATCGACCACCAAGCGGTCGTCGTCGACAACGATGAGCCTCATCGGTCCTCATCTCCTTGCTGTTTGGGAACGGTGGCAAACACGCGCCAGCCGCCGACGCCGGCGCGCGGACCGGCGGTGAAGGTGCCGCCAAGCGCCTCGATGCGCTCGCGCATGGAGGCGAGCCCCATGCCCTCCGCGGTGCCACGGCCGATTGCTTGGACCCCGCCCACGCCATCGTCGGTAACGATGAGCTGGTAAAACGACGGATGCTCCATGCACCGTACGGTGACAGTATGGGCGCAAGCGTGGCGCATGGTGTTGGAGAGCGCCTCGCGCAGGACCGCCGTAAAGCAGTTCGCGACGTTTGCGGGCGTATGTTCGGTCATAACTTCAAGCTCAATCTGCGGGCCACCGTCCGAGCGCGCGCCTTCAACAATGCGTTCGAGCTGCACGGAAAGGTCGACGGCGTTGTCGTTGAGCGCGTGGACGCTGGTGCGCACAAGCTGGAGCGCCTCGTCAACCGTGCGTTTGACGTCGGCGAAATCGGCGGCGACGCCGGGCTCGTCGGCATGGACCACGCGCAAGGCTTCGGCCTGCAGTGAGGCGCGCGCGAGCTGGTGGCCCACGTTATCGTGGATTTCGCGCGCGATGCGGGCGCGTTCGGCGAGCGTCGCGAGCTCGACTTCGTAGTCCTGGCGGTCGGCAAGATCGCGGTTGCGCGCTTCGAGCGCGAGGGCTCGTTCCTGCAGCTCGTCGCGGGTGCGGCGCATGTGCCGCTGCTCGCGCTCCAACTGGGCGGTACGTAGCGATAGCAAGGTGGCGGCAACCGAAAGGATGGCGGTCAGCAGGAGCGTTCGGGAGGTGAGCGCGTCGGTGCGAAGGTCCGCGACGAGCGCAAAGGCAAAGACGGAACCAATGCCCAGCGCGACCCAGGCGTGTTCGCGGCGCACGCGCCGCGCGATGTCATAAAGGGCGAGAGGCGCAAACGGCACAAACGGCGGCACGAAGACGGCCGCGATGATGTAAGCGTAACTCGCGGCCTCGCTTACACGGCGCGTGCGTTCTCCCTGTGCGACCTCGGCCAGCGAGGTGGCGATAACTCCAAGGCAAAACGCCGCGACCAGGCAAGCGTCCACAGCAAGGCCCGTGGCGGCCGCAATACAGCACGCCAGCACGATCGATTTGTCGAAAAGCCTGTTCATACGGGTATTGTACGCGAAGCCGCGCGTGGTGGAGGGGCTGCCTGCGCAACCGTGACATTCCTCCCGCGCGGCAAAGCGGGGACGATCGCTCGCGCGAGCGGGGGTTTCGCCTCCGCCCCCTCGCACTCGTGACAAAGCTCACTGGCGCGCGCCGGCGGCTCCTGCGATGATGCAATCGTACCGGGCCGCAATCAACAGAAGGGCCGCCTCATGACAGACATCGTCCACGTCGAAAACCTCGTCAAGCGCTACGACGATCTTATCGCGCTCGACCACTTTAACCTGAGCATCGCCCCCGGCGAGATCTTTGGCCTGCTCGGACCCAACGGCTCGGGCAAGACCACGTCCATCAACTGCATTTTGCAGCTGCTCGCTTACGACAAGGGCACCATCGAGCTGTTCGGCGAGCCCATGACACCCGCCCGCTACGACCTCAAGCGCCGCATCGGCGTGGTGCCGCAGCAGGTGGCGGTATTCGACGAGCTCACGGTGCGCGAGAACATCGACTATTTCTGCAGCCTCTACGTCAACGACCGCAAGCGCCGCCGCGCGCTGGTGGACGAGGCGATCGACTTTGTCGGGCTGGGCGACTTTACCAAGTTCCGCCCCGGCAAGCTCTCGGGTGGCCTGGCGCGTCGCCTCAACATCGCCTGCGGTATCGCGCACAAGCCCGAGCTTATCTTTTTTGACGAGCCCACGGTGGCGGTCGACCCGCAGAGCCGCAACGCCATCCTGGAGGGCATCTGCCGCCTGCGCGACGAAGGGGCCACGGTGGTGTATACCAGCCATTACATGGAGGAAGTCGAGCAGATCTGCAGCCGCATCATGATCATGGACGGCGGCCGCGTGCTGGCGCAGGGCACCAACGACGAGCTCAAGCGCATGATTCAGATGGGCGAGCGCGTGACCGTCGAGGTAGGCGCCGTCGAGCCCGCCACGGTCGAGCAGCTGCACGCCCTCGAGCACGTGCTCAGCGTCGATCTGTCCGGCGGCGAACTCGTCTGCACCTGCGAGGCGAGTCCGCACAACCTGGTCGACATCCTCGACACATTGCGCGCCGCCGACGTTGCGCTCGGCCGCGTGTGGAGCGAACCGCCGACCCTCAACGACGTGTTCCTCGAGATCACCGGCCGCGAGCTGCGCGACTAGGGGGGCAGTCATGTTCAACACCATCATCACTACGGTCAAGACGCTGCTGCGCCGGCCGAGCACGTGGGTCTGGGGCGCTCTCTTTCCCATCGCACTTTCCACGATGTTCATGTTTATGTTTGCGAACCTGAGCTCCGACGGCACGGTCGACCCGGTGCCGGTTGCCGTCGTGGCGGACGAGGCCTGGGACGCCTCAACCTTTAAGGACGTGGCGACGTCGCTTGCCAAGGCAGGCGACGACCAGCTGCTCGATGTGAGCGAGTACGAAGACTTGGCTGCCGCGCGCAAAGCGCTCAAGGCCGGCGAAGTCGCGGGCATCTATGCGGTCGACGACGCGGGCACGCCCAAGCTCACGCTGCTTTCGAGCTATGACAACTCGCGCGCCTCGTCGGTGCTCACCGACCGCAGCGTTCTGGAGACGGTGGCAAGCTCGTATACGCAAAATGCCGAGCTCATGTCCCAGATTGCCCAGGACAACCCGGCGGCGCTCGCCGACCCGGAGGCGGTTGCGCGCGCCCTGTCGCTCGAGGGTGGCACCCGCCGCGTAAGCCTGACACGCACCACACCCGATGGCACGGTCATCTACTACTACGCGCTCTTTGGCCTGGTCGCGATGATGTCTGCCGAGTTTGCCGCTTTGAGCGTCGTTGACCTGCAGCCCAATCTGTCGGGCCTTGGCGCGCGCCGCTGCGTGGGTGGCCTTTCCAAGACGGCGTCGCTGGCCGGTATCTTTGTGGGCTCGTGGCTGGTCTCCTTCGCCTCGATGGCAATTGCGATCGGCTACGTGCGCCTGGTCGTGGGCGTCGACTTTGGCGGGCGCGAGGGGCTGTGCCTGCTGGGCGGTGCTGCATCCGCGCTTGCCGCCACGGGCCTGGGGCTCTTTGTGGGCACGCTTCCCGTTAAGGGTGGCAAGGCGTCCAAGTCGGGCATCCTCACGGGCTTTGCCACCACGTGCGCCCTGTTCGCCGGCCTCTACGGCGAGCCGGCGATGGCGCTTGCCGACGATGTCGCCCGCGCCTGCCCGGCCGAGTGCTGGCTCAATCCCGTCAAGCTCATTTGCGACATGTTCAATCGCCTGTATTTCTTTGAGGACCTGGGGCCCTTTGCTGTCCGCGTCGGCGCGCTCGTCCTGATGGCCCTGGTGTTTGTCGCCGCCGCTACGCTGATCTTTGGAAGGAGCTGCTATGAGCACCTTTAAGACCGCGCTTCGCATGGCGCTGGCGCACCCGTTCTACCTGCTCATCTATACGGTGTTCATCTCGCTTATGGGCGTGTTCATTGCTGCCTCCGTCAGCTGGAATTCGTCGCAGCTCACCGAGTACAAGCCCTACGACACCAACGTGATCGTGGTCGACCGCGACAATAGCGACCTTTCGCGGGCGCTTACCAAGCATCTGGGTTCTCGTTTTGAGCTGGTCACGGGCGTCGGCGACGACACCTACGACCTTGCGGACGCGCTATCCAAGAGCAACAGCGCCAAGGGCAGCGCCGACTGCGTGTTCTTTATCCCGGAGGGGTTTGAGGGCGACCTTGTTGCAGCCGCCCGCGCGGGGGAGTCTCTGCCCAAGCTCGATGTGACCTACGGCGCCGGCACCATGGCGGCGGCGCTTTCGTCTGCCGAAGCCTCGCGCTGGATCTCGCTCGCGGGCGCTGCGGCCGCACTTGAGCCCGCTGCCTCTAACGGTAGCGTCGCCAAGGCTGCCGAGCATGCGGCCGCGAAGCGCGCCAAGGTCGAGATCGAGCAGGTCAAGGTTGACTCGACAGCCGCCGCCACGCTCGAGTCGTATTTCAACTTTGGCGCGTACGCGATTATCTCGTCGGTCATCGTGTCGGTGGGATTGGTGTTCTCGGGCATGAACGAGCCCGAGCGCGTGCGCCGCATGGAGGCCGGCCCGGTCTCCGAGCGCCAGCGTTCGCTCGCCGTGTTTGCGGCCGCTGCCGTGCTCACCGTCTGCATTTGGCTCGTGTCGAGCATGATGGGCGTCGTGGGCTTTGCCGGCGCGGTTGCCGAGGTCGGCGTGGGTCGTGTGTGTCTGGCGCTGGCGGCGACGTTTGCCCTGGCGTGCACGCCGCTGGCCGTTGGCTTTGCGCTTTCGAGCCTGGGTGCGCGCGAGGAGCTGCTCAACGGCGTGGGCAACCTGCTCGGCATGCTCATGACGTTTTTGGGCGGCGCCTGGATGCCACTGTCGCTGATGGGCCCGGCCGTGCAGACGGTGGCGCATTTTGTGCCGACATATTGGGTGAACGACGCGATCAGCAAGGCACTCGCCTCGGACCTGACGTCTGCCGTGTTGGGCGACATCACCTGCGATCTGGGCGTCACGGCACTCTTCGCCGTGGCCATCGCCGCCGTAGGCCTAGCCCTCGCACGCAACAAATCCCACGCCTAGCCACCTAGTCATTGGGCACTCATTGGGGACAGACTTAAACGATCAAGAGTGGTCATTGGGGACAGACTTAAACGACTAGTCATCGGGGACAGTCTTTGCCGAACCGTCGGCTTGCCGGTCGGGTTGCCAAGGACTGTCCCCAGCTGTCGGGTGGCGAAAGAGTGTCCCTTGCGACTAGTCATTTAAGAACGTCCCCAATGACTAGTCTGAAATAAATCCCAGGCCTCGCTCCAAAATAGTTCGCCAAGGTTTACTATTACGTTCATAAAGTAGTACGAGGCTAACAATGGGGGATAGCATGGCGACGAAGCAAGCCTACGTCCAGGTCAAGGGGCTCAAGAAGCACTACGGCGACGGTGATGCGCGCCTGACGGTGCTCGACGGCATCGACACGTCCATCAACCGCGGAGAGATCTGCGTCATGCTGGGGCCCTCCGGCTCGGGCAAATCAACATTCCTTAACCTGGTCGGTGGCCTGGAGGATGCCGACGGCGGCTCCATCATGGTGGACGGCTGCGACCTCACCACGCTCAAGCCCGCCGACCTGGGTGAGTACCGCCGCCGCGAGCTGGGCTTTGTCTTCCAGTTCTACAATCTGGTGCCCGATCTCACCATCAAGGAGAACATCGAGGTCACGGCGCACCTGTCTAAAAAGCCGCTCAACATTGACGACCTGCTACGTTCGCTGGGCCTCTACGAGCACCGCAACAAGTTCCCGCGCCAGGTCTCAGGCGGCCAACAGCAGCGCTGCGCCATCGGCCGCGCACTCGTCAAAAACCCGGGCCTGCTGCTGTGCGACGAGCCCACGGGCGCGCTCGACTACAAGACGTCCAAGGAAATCTTGCAGCTCATGGAGGATGTCAATCACGAGTACGGCTGCACCATCATCATCGTCACCCACAATGCCGCCATCGCGCGCATGGCCAATCGCGTGCTGCGCCTGCGCGACGGTCGCATTGTCGAGGATGAACTCAACGAGTCGCCCGTCGCGGCCGCCGAGCTCGATTGGTAGGCGGCGCCATGACACCTCTCGCAAAACGTCTCCCGCGCGAGCTGCGCCGCAATATCGGCAAGTACCTGGGCATCTTTTTGCTTATGTGCGGAAGCATCGCTCTCACCTCGGGCTTTTTGCTCGCGGCGCATTCCATCGGTTGCCTTATCGACGACATGCGCGATGCGTACACGATCGAGGACGGCCGCGTGACCACCTCCTTCGAGGCCACCGACGATCAACTCAAGGCCGCCGAGGACGCAGCCAGTGACGTCGGCGGCGTCACGCTCTACAAGAATTTCTCCATCGACGCCATCATCAAAAAGACCGCGGGCGACGACGGCACCAAGCGTACACTGCGCACCTATGCGCACCGTACCAAGGTCGATATCGCGTCCTACTGTGAGGGCAAGGAGCCCAAGACGGACGATGAGGTGGCAATCGACCGTGTCTTCGCCACCAACAACGATCTCGCCGTGGGCGATAAGGTCGAGCTTGAGGGCCGCACCTACACCATCTGCGGCATCATGACCCAGCCCGATAGCCAGGCGTTGTTCCTCAACAATTCGGACTTTACGGTGAACACCATCACGTACGGCGTGGCCGAGGTCACCGATGCCGGCTTTGCCGCGCTCGAGGATGCCGGCGGCGCACCCGCCTACACCTACTCCTTCACCCTTACCGATCGCGACCTCTCCACCGCGGACCGCATCGATGCGGAGCAGGATATGGTGGAGGCGCTGACCGATGCCGATGCACGCGTAGATGAGCTCATCGACGCCGATTCCAACCAGGGCATTGGCTACGCCCGCGACGACGTGGACGGCGACTCCATGATGTGGATGACGCTGCTCGACATTATTATCGTGATCATGGCGTTCGTCTTTGTGGTGCTCACCGACGCCACCATCGAGGAGGAGAGCGCCATCATCGGCACGCTGCTCGCCAGCGGCTATCGTCGACGCGAGATCGTGCTGCACTACCTTGCGCTTCCCGCCATCTTGGGCGTGGTCGCGGCGCTTTTGGGCACTGCGCTCGGCGTTGTGTTCTTTACCGAGCCCATGCGCAGCCTCTATTACGGTTCGTACAGCCTGCCGCCCTTCCAGGTGTACTGGAGCTGGGAGATCTTTGTGAAGTGCGCCGTGGTTCCCGCCGCCGCGCTCATCCTCATCACGCTGGTGGGCCTGCTTCGCAAAATGGGCAAGACGCCGTTGCAGTTCCTTCGTCACGAGGCGAGCGGCAAATCGGGCACCAAGCGCGGCCTGCAGCTGCCGGAGCGCATGGGCTTTGTCTCGCGCTTCCGCCTGCGTATCTTCCTGCGCAATCTGGGCAACTTCGCCACGCTGTTCGTAGGCATTGCGTTTGCCTCGCTGCTGCTGCTCTTTGGCCTGGCGATTTTGCCCACGATGACGCACTACGCCGACAACCTCGAGACAAGCCTGGTCGCCGAGCATCAGTACACGCTCAAGGCGCCGCTGGAGCTCGAGGGCACTGCCGAGGAGCGCGAGCAGTGGTCGGCACTCGAGCGCTTGCAGTCGGTTGACGGCGCGCTGCTTTCCGCCGCCCGGGATGCCGATGACGAGCTCGACGACGCGGCCGATGCGGCGCAGGCGGCGACCGGTGCCGCGACCGCATCTCCGTCTGCCGAGAGCCTGACCGCAGTGCAGGACGCGCTCGCCAAAGTCCAGGACAAGAAGGATGCGCTTTATGCGCGCCTCGATGACCTTGCCGATGCCCTCGGCTGCGACCGCGATGAGGCCATCGGCCTGATCGACAAGGCCTCTAAGATCGACACTGACAACGACGATATCCACCCGGTCAATACGACCGACAACGGCGCGAGCACAATCGCACAGGCCGAGAAATATGCCGTTTACCAGCTGCAATACGACCGCGGCGATGGAAATGGCGAGGAGACGATTTCCGTCTACGGCATTTCATCCGATTCGCGCTATTGGAAAGACCTCAACGTCGGCGACGGACGCGTCGTCTTTGGCGGCGGTCTGCTCGATAAGTTTGGCTGGAGCGAGGGCCAGAAGGTCGCGCTCGGCGACAAGTACGAGGGCGAGCATTATTCCTTTGAGTACGCGGGCAAGGACTGTGCCTGGGGCTCCAAGTCGGACATGAATATCTATATGAGTATCGACGACTTTAACGAGCTGTTCGACAACGACGCCGCCTACTTTAACGGCTATGTGAGCGACGAGAAGCTCGACCTCGATGCTCGTTACTTTGCCGGTGACACCACGCCCGACGACATGCGCGCCGTGGGCGACCAGTTTATAGGCATGATGAGCAAAATGATCGGCATGATGGTTGGGCTTGCGGTGTTCATCTTCCTGCTGTTTATGTACCTGCTGACCAAGGCTGTAATCGACCACAGCGCCCGTTCGATCAGCTACATGAAAGTCTTTGGCTATCGCGATAGCGAGATCTCGCATCTGTACATTCGCTCGATCACGCTGTGCGTGGCGGCGTCGCTCGTGCTGAGCCTGCCGGTCATTATTGGCTCGCTCACGGTCATCTTCCGCTCGATGCTGCTCGCCTACAACGGCAATATCGAGATCTACGTGCCCGCCTGGTCTATGGCTGCATGCGTCGGCATTGGCTTTGCGACCTACCTGGTCGTGGCGCTGCTACACACGCGCTCTATCAAGCGCGTCAGCCTGGCCGAAGCCCTCAAAGTCCAAGAGTAGTCATCGGGGACGTTCTTAAACGACTAGTCATCGGGGACAGTCCTTGCCGATTCGCCGGCTCGCCGGCAGGGTTGCCAAGGACTGTCCCCAACTGCCGGCAGGAAAGGAACGTCCCTAGCTGCCAGGTGGCGAGGCACTCATTTAAGTCTGTCCCCAATGAGTACCCACCCAATGAGTACCCAGACAAAACTATAGGAACACCCAATGACTAGGTGCCGTACTTGACTTTAACTCTGCTTTAACTGGTACCATCCTCTATGTCTGTAACGCCATATAGACAGAGGGGATATATCTATGACCGCAACTGCACCCGCAGCACCCGCTAAGGTGTACTTCACCAACCTGCGCACGCATGCTCGCGAGAGCCAGCTCGACAAACTCAAGCGCCTCATCCGTCACGCCGGAATTGAGCAGATCGACTTTGAGAACAAGTTCGTCGCTATCAAGATTCACTTTGGCGAGCTGGGCAACCTGAGCTTTTTGCGCCCCAACTACGCCCGCGCCGTCGCGGATGTCGTGAAGGAGCTGGGCGGCAAGCCCTTCCTCACCGATTGCAACACGCTCTATGTCGGTAGCCGCAAAAACGCGCTCGAGCACATTGACACCGCTTATCAGAACGGCTTTACCCCGTATGCCACGGGTTGCCAGATCATCATCGCCGACGGCCTCAAGGGTACCGACGAGGCGCTCGTCCCGGTCGAGGGCGGCGAGTACGTGCACGAGGCCAAGATCGGCCAGGCACTCATGGACGCCGATATTGTGATCAGCCTCACCCACTTTAAAGGCCATGAGCAGGCCGGCTTTGGCGGTGCCATGAAGAACCTGGGCATGGGAGGCGGCAGCCGTGCCGGCAAGATGGAGCAGCATGCCGCCGGCAAGCCGAACGTCGCGACCGCGCACTGCATTGGCTGCCGTGCCTGCGAAAAGATCTGCGCGCACAACGCTATCTCGTTTGATGATACCCGCGAGCGCGAGCTTGCCAACGGCAACACCCGCACGGTGCACGTGGCCGCCATCGACCACGATCGCTGCGTGGGCTGCGGCCGCTGCATCGGCGTGTGCAACCAGGACGCCATCAAGCCCGGCTATGAGGCCGCGGCCGACGTGCTCAACTGCAAGATCGCCGAGTACACCAAGGCCGTTGTCGACGGCCGCCCGAGCTTCCACATCTCGCTTGCCATGGATATCAGCCCCAACTGCGATTGCCATCCCGAAAACGACACACCTATCGTCAACGACATCGGCATGTTCGCGAGCTTTGACCCGGTCGCCATCGACCAGGCCTGCGCCGATGCCGTCATGGCATCCGAGCCGCTGCCCAACACCGAGCTCACCGATAGCGCGGCCAAGATGGAGCATAACCACGAGCATCTGGAGGGCGAGCAGGCCAAGGACCCCTTCTGCATCACGCATCCCGACACCGACTGGCGCGCGTGCATCGCGCACGCCGAGAAGATCGGCCTGGGCACGAGCGAGTACGAGCTCATCGAGGTCAAGTAGCACCTGTCTATTGGACATATCAAGCGCTTTTGTAGCGCAACGTTAGCAAAAGCCGCCCGTGAGCACAGCGCTCGCGGGCAACTTTCCGGAAGTATGCGGCAAATTTCGAGACCGCCGAGCACACGACATTTTTTGGCAACAAAACACCTGATAAATTGTTGGTAAAACTGCGGTCTGGTCGGCAGTCCCAGATTTTGCCGCATACTTCCGAAAATAGGGGGTCAGATAAAGCCCCAGACGTTGCTTTTTGCCTAAAAATACTCGTCGAGGAAGTTGTTGACCGTATTCCAGTAGAGCTCGGGGTCAACTTGCGCACTCTTGGCGTGGGTGGCGCCATGTATGGTGAGCTTTTGCTTGACCTTGCTGGCGCACGCGTCGTAGTTTTGGTCGAGCATCTCGTACGGCACAAAGGTGTCCTGGTCGCCGTGGATAAACAGCATGGGAACCGTCGCGTGTTTGAGTTGCTCCACGCTGCTCGCCTTATGAAAGTCGTAGCCTGCGCGCACGTTGCACACCAAGTTTGCTACATCGAGCAAGGGAAAGCTGGGCAGGCCGAACACGTCCTTGAGCTGCAGAGAAAACTCGTCCCAAACACTCGTATAACCGCAGTCCTCGATAATGCATTTCACGTTTGCAGGCAGAGATTCCCCCGCGACGTTCATGGCGGTTGCCGCACCCATCGACTCGCCAAAGACCAGGATGCGCGCCTCGGGGTCAGTCTGAACGATTTGATTGATCCATGCGACGATGTCGAGGCGCTCGGGCCAGCCCATGCCGATATAGTCGCCGTCGGAGCGCTCGTGGGCACGGGCGGCGGGTGCGAGTACGTTCATGCCGCGGTCGTGGAATCGCTTGACGTATCGGGCCATACCGATGGGCTCGTTGGTATATCCATGCAGGCAGACGGCGTAGTCGTGCGTGCTCTCCGACGCAGCAAAATACCAAGCGGCGAGCTCGGTTCCGTCATCTACGGTGAGGCTGCTGCTCTTGCGGTTCTCTTTAAACCATGCCCGCGCCTCGGTGTCCTCGGCATCCGGCTGCTCACCTTCTTTTTCGTTCTTGCTATCCTGCATCATCTTCATGGTGTACGGCGCTTGGGGGTTCAGGGCAAAGTCAAACAAAAAGTTGCCGGCAAACCCCAGCAGCGCGACAACGAGCGCCAACGCAACAACGACGGTTATCTTAAGCTTTCGATGGGAACGTGCGTTTTGAGACATAAGAAGCTTTCCTATAAGATGTTAATACATCAACATTTAAAACAAGCGCATTATGGACGTTCGCCGTTGATGCGTCAACAAGCAAAGAATGGGTAAACAAAGGGTCACGTATGGTGCAAATTTCGCACGTACCCAGACGCTTTGATATAGTGTTGAGAACTCTTTACGTTGGAGGATGTAACCGGCATGTCCGATTCGAGCGACAGTTCCAAGCCGCGACCCAAGACCGCGGCCGTTCCACACTACACGGTGGGCGAGGAGATCATGAACTCCGTCACCCATGGTGTCGGCTGCCTGCTGGGTATCGCGGGCCTGGTGCTCCTGATCGTATTCGCCGCCCTGCGCGGCGGAGGCCCGGCCTACATGGCCGCGGCGATTGTCTATGGCGTCAGCATTATCCTCGAATACCTAGCCTCCACGCTCTACCACGCGATTCAGCCCGCGGGCGCCAAGCGCGTGTTTCGCATCATCGACCACAGCTGCATCTACCTGCTCATAGCCGGCAGCTATACGCCGTTTTGCCTCATCACGCTCGCAAACGACGGCGGCCCTGCGCTGTTCTTTGCCGTATGGGCCATCGCCATTATCGGCATCGCCCTCGAGTGCTTTATGCGCGAGCGTCAACCGCACTGGGTAAGCGGCCTGGTCTACCTGCTGATGGGCTGGCTCGTTGTCTTTAAGCTGCCCGAACTTGTGGCGCTGCTCAACCCCGTGGCACTTGCCCTGCTTGCCGTCGGCGGCGTGTGCTATACCGTGGGCGTGCCGTTCTACATCGCCAAAAACGTGCGCTACCTGCACAGTGTTTTCCACTTGTGGGTGCTCGCCGGCAGTATCTTCCAGTTCATGGCGGTGATCCTCTTCGTAATCTAGCGACCGCGCCCACGGCCCCGCTCTCGCGGGCGACCGGCGCAATTGCCGTATCCGCCATCAACGTTTTACCCTAACGTCCCGAATCTTGGAGGTTCGAGAAACTCCCGATGGACATAACCATCTCCCTTATCACTACCCTCGTCCTGACGCTTATCAACGGCTACTTCTCCATGTCCGAGATGGCTCTCACCACGGCTAAGCGCGCCGTGTTGGAGCACGATGCCGAGGAGGGCGATAAGCGCGCCGAGCGCGCCGTCCAGCTCGCCGCCGACTCCGATCAACTGTTGGCCACCATCCAGGTCGCCATCACGCTCGTGGGCTTCGCCTCGTCCGCCGTCGCGTCGACGAGCCTGTCCGACCCGCTTGCCACGTGGCTCATGAGCTTTGGCATCGCGCCGCTTTCCGCTATCGCGCGCGGCCTGGCGCCGGTCATCATCACCGTCGCCGTCGCCTTTGTGTCCATCGTGATCGGCGAGCTCGTGCCCAAGCGCATCGGCCTCGCTAACGCCGAGGGCGTATCCAAGCAGGTCGTGGGACCGCTCTCCGTGTTCCAAAAGATCGCCCGCCCGCTCGTGTGGCTGACCGGCGCTTGCTCCGATGGCCTGGCCCGCATCCTGCGCATCAAGAGCGCCGACGACCGCCAGAACGTCTCGGAGGAAGAGATCAAGTACATGGTCTCGGAGCAGGACGACCTGCTCGACGAGGAAAAACGCATGATCCACGAGATCTTCGACCTGGGCGACACCGTTGCCCGCGAGGTCATGGTGCCGCGCGTGGACACCACCATGTGCGAGGACGACGAGACGGTCGCCGACGTGTTGTCCACCATGCGCCAGACCGGCTTCAGCCGCATTCCCGTCTATCGCGAGGACCCCGACAACGTCGCGGGCATCGCGCACATCAAGGACCTGATCCAGCCCGCGCTCGACGGCAAGGGTGACCAGCCCATCTCCAGCTATTTGCGCGACGCCACCTTTGTGCCCGACACCAAGGACATCCTGCCGCTGCTGTCCGAGATGCAGACGTCGCACGACCAGATCGTGGTTGTCGTGGACGAGTACGGCGGCACGGCCGGCATCATCACCATCGAGGACATCGTCGAGGAGATCGTCGGCGAGATCGAGGACGAGTTCGACCCCGACAACAAGTACCTCACGCGCCTTTCGCGCCGCGAGTGGCTCGTCGATGGGCGTTTTTCGTGCGATGACGCGATTGAGCTTGGTTGGCCGCTCGAGGAAAGCGATGATTATGAGACCATCGCCGGCTGGATTTTGGAGCTTTGCGACTCGGTGCCCGACATCGGAGAGGTGTTTGAGGTCGCGGGGTACAAGTTCAAGGTACAGTCGATGCGTGGCCAGCGCATCTCGCTCATTCGCGTGATCGCTCCGGCCGAAACCGATAAGAAGGATTCCGAGTCCTCGGCAGAGAAGCCGGCGGCGTCGGGTGCGGGCTCTGCGGATCCGCACGACGGCGATGAGTAGGGCAAGGAAGAGTAGGGGAGAGTTATGGCAGGCCTGTTCAACATCCTTAAGGTCACCGTCAGCGAGGACAAGATCTGCGCGCATGTGCTGGTGAACCCCGGCATGCCGCTCATGACCTCGGAGGATATCGAGGCCACGGCGCGCGTGTATTACCTGGTGCCGGCGATTGCCAAGCACCTGTGCCTGGGTGATTCTGGTCGTGAGTTCCAGGACTGCATGGGCCAGACCGAGCTTTGCCACCTGCTTGAGCATGTGACGGTCGAGCTCATGAACGAGACAGGTCTTGCGGGCAGCATTTCGTGCGGCCGCACTCGCGTGAGCGAGCACGACGAGCGTGTCTTTGAGGTTGAGCTTTCGTGTCCCGATGACGCGTTGGCCATTGGCGCGCTGTCGTCGGCGACCTTTATGATGGACTGGGCGTACCTGCACGCCGACCAGCCGGCCCCCGACGTGGAAGGCACGGTCGCGGGCCTGCGCAACCTGGTGCTGGGCATGCGTGCCGAGGCCGAGGGCAAGGACCCGCACGAGGCCGTTGCCGCTGCGAACGGCGAGGACGTGGCCGAGGATGCGCCCGAGGGCGACGCTCCTGTCGACGTCGACACAGAGCCCGTTGCCGAGGCGCCCGTTGAGCCCGAGTCTGCGGAGCCCCAAGGTGTCCCGAGCTTTGACGACGAGCCGCAGATGCCAATCGATACCGAGGGCGCGGTCGTCGAGAACCACGAGGCCCCCGCGGCCGTCTTTGGCGGTGCGGCAACGGCTCCGTCCGGCTCGGCGCACGAGGGCAACCTGCCGCTCGTTGACGGCGCCGGCGAGGACCCGGCCGCCACGGTGGCCATGCCTGCTATGCCGCAGGAGTAGGCTCACTCACTTATCACCATCATGTACCTGCGCTTTTACCGTACGCAGATGAGCGCGACGGCAAGTGTTGCGCTGCGGGTATAATGGACAGCATTCAAACGGTGGGCATCGAAGTGCCCGCAGGAGAGGAATGATCATGGGAAAGACTTTCAGCTTTGTCTCCGGTGCGCTCTTTGGTGCTGCCGCCGGCGCTATCATCGGCGTTGCTCTGGCCCCGCGCTCGGGTGCCGAGACCCGCGCCATGGCCGCCGATATCGCCAACGATGCCTGGGACAACATGCGTGACACCTACGAGCACAGTGCCGAGGAGGCTCGTGCCGCGGTCAACGACTTTGGTCCGATGGTCGACGCTAAGACCGATGACCTGCGCGCCAAGGTTGACCTGGCCCGCGAGCGCATGGACCAGCTTCGCGAGCAGCTCAACGACGCTATCTCGGGCGGCAACGTGACGCCCGCTGCCGACGTCGTGGTCGAGAACGTCACCGAGGCCGGCACCGAGGCCACGGAGCCCTCGACCGAGGCATAATGCGCGCAGGGGATTTTGTCGGCGTCAAGGTTTATCGTAAGCCCGCCGAAGACAAGCGCACCAAAAAGGACGGCACGCCGCGCAGCCCCAAAAAGCTCGGCAAGATTCACTTTCCCGTCTTTACCCCGGGCGGCACGCGCGTGGTGGGCTTTATGGTCCGCCAGTCCGATATCGCGGGCATGATCGAGCGCCCCGACCGCTTTGTGGCGCTCGATGCCATCGGCGTCTATGAGGGCGCTGTCGCGGTCGACGACGTCAAGGGCACCTACGATGCCGCCGCGGCCAAGCGCCTCGATATCAACCTGGACGATTGCATCATCTGGGTTGGCATGGACGTGCGCACGGAATCGGGCGACGTCGTGGGCTATTGCTCGGACGTTGAGTTCAAGCCGCGTTCGGGCATTGTGCAGACGTTCTATGTGACCGCCAGCGCCGCATCGAGCATGTTGGTGGGCGACACGCAGGTGCCGCCGACGATGCTGCGCGGCTACGAGAACGGCGCGATGATTGTCTCGGACGAGGTCAAGACGCTCGGGTATTCGGGCGGCGCGGCCGCCAAGGCTGCCGAGGCCAGTGTCGTGGTGGGCGATAAGGTCAAGAAGGGCGCCAAGGTGCTCGATGACAAGGGATCGGTCGCCGTGGACAAGGGCAGCCGCGCACTGGGCAAGCAGCTCGGCAAGACGCGCGGTATGTTCAAGGCCTTTAAGGACGAATATCAAAAGGCGAGCGGGGGCTCGTCAAAAGCTAGCAAATAGCGACGTACCAAATGATGGGAGGCGAGCCGGAGACATGTTGCTCCGGCTCGCTTTGTTTATGGGGGAGGGCACATGCGCCAAAACGGATCTAACTTAAACGGGCCCTCGGGTGCGCGTCCGACGGCGCGCCGCGACCTGGGGCAGCTGCCCAGCGGTCAGCGTCGACGTCGCCGTAAGCCCGGCGCGATGTACCTCAACCATAGCCGTGGGTTTAGCGATCGCAGCGCGCGCATCGGCAACGGGCGCTCGCCGCGTCGACCGTCCCGCCTGCCCCTGTCTCTTATACACATCTGACGCTGCCGACGATCGCATAAGTGTAGA
>URCU01000030.1:0-18159 GCA_900546425.1 uncultured Collinsella sp.
CTCGCGCCCGGCGAGCGCCCCGTCATCCACTCCGACCGCGGCGGCCACTACCGCTGGCCCGGCTGGATCTCGATCTGCGAGGGGCACGGCCTCGCCAGGAGCATGTCCGCCAAGGGCTGCAGCCCGGACAACGCGGCGATGGAGGGCTTCTTCGGCCTGCTCAAGAGGGAGTTCTGGCACGGCAGGGACTGGTCGGGCTGGACCCCCGCCCGCTTCATCGAGGAGCTCGGGGGCTGGATCGGCCGATACAATACGGAGAGGCGCAGCGATGCGCTCGGCGGCCGCACGCCGGCCGAGTTCCGCGCCGCGCTGGGAAGGGCCGCGTAACGGTCCAAGAAATCGTCCGCAGTCCCGGTTTACCGTTTTACCACGGGGTGCCCTTGGACTGCTCCGGCGTTTGCCCAGATAAAACCTGCCAAAATAAACCTGTCCCTTTTTGGCAGGTTTTAGGGTGGGGCTCGCTGCTATCATGGACAACGTTGAATTTCTACGAAGGAGCAGGGCATATGGCGATTCTTTTGGGATGCGATTCCATCAGCCTAGAGTTTCCCACCAAGCATATTTTCGATAGCGTGACGCTCGGCGTGGGCGAGGGCGACCGCATTGGTATTGTTGGTAAAAACGGCGACGGCAAGTCGACGCTGCTGAGCGTGCTCGCCGGCACGCTGGAGCCCGACGATGGCCGCGTGACGCATCGCCGCGGCACCACGATCGGTCTGCTCGGCCAAAAGGACCAACTTGTCGACACCGATACCGTGCATCATGCCGTCGTGGGCGACACGCCCGAGTATGAGTGGGCGTCGAGTCCGCGTACGCGCCAGATCCTCGCCGGTCTCATTAGCGATGTGCCCTGGGAGGGCACGGTGGGCGAGCTTTCGGGCGGTCAGCGCCGTCGCGTGGACCTTGCGCGCCTGCTGATCGGCGACTACGACGTGCTCATGCTCGACGAGCCCACCAACCACCTGGACATGCGCACCATCAACTGGCTCGCGCGTCACTTAAAGGCCCGCTGGCAGCGCGGTCAGGGCGCCATGCTCGTGGTCACGCACGATCGCTGGTTCTTGGACGAGGTTTGCACCAGCATGTGGGAGGTCCACGACGGCCAGGTCGATCCCTTCGAGGGCGGCTACTCGGCATATATCCTTCAGCGCGTAGAGCGCGACCGCATGGCCGCCGTCACCGAGGAGCGCCGCCGCAACATGGCGCGCAAGGAGCTCGCGTGGCTGAGCCGCGGCGCCCAGGCTCGTTCCACCAAGCCCAAGTTTCGCGTTGAGGCTGCTCGCGAGCTGATCGCCGACGTGCCGCCCGTGCGCGACGAGCTGGAGCTCAAGCGCCTCGCCGTGAGCCGCCTAGGCAAGCAGGTCATCGACGTGATCGACGTTGATGCCGGCTATGCGGATACCGACGGCGCGCCCAAGCAGGTGCTCTCCGACGTGACCTGGCTTATCGGCGCGGGCGACCGCTATGGTCTTTTGGGCGAGAACGGCGCCGGCAAGTCGACCTTGCTCGATGTGATTCAGGGCAAGATTGCGCCCACGCGCGGCCGCGTGAAGATTGGCCAGACAGTGCGCTTTGGCGTGCTGTCGCAGCAGCTCGAGGAGCTCGAGCCCTACATGGGCGACACGATCCGCGAGGTGCTGAGCAACTATAAGAAGTATTACGTCATCGACGGCAAGGAGACCTCTCCCGAGAAGCTTTGCGAGCGCCTGGGCTTTACGACGCAGCAGCTCTGGAGCCGCATCGGCGACCTTTCGGGCGGCCAGCGCCGTCGCCTGTCGCTGCTGCTGACAATCCTGGACGAGCCCAACGTGCTTATCCTGGACGAGCCGGGCAACGACCTGGATACCGATATGCTCGCGATTGTCGAGGACCTGCTCGATGGCTGGCCCGGCACGTTGATTCTGGTGACGCACGACCGCTTTTTGATGGAGCGCGTGACCGACCAGCAGTGGGCACTGCTCGATGGCCATCTGACGCATATGCCCGGCGGCGTCGACCAGTACCTGCGCCTGTGCAACGCCACCGCCGAGGGCGAGCCCGTGGGCGCGCCGAGTGCCAAGACCGGCACGTTCGACACCGGTGCCGCAGCGGTTGCGGCCGAAAAGCCTAAGACGAGCGGGCAGCCCAACGGTCTTTCCAACGCCGAACGCCAGAAGCTCCGCCGCGAGGTGAGCTCGCTCGAGCGCAAGATGGAGACGCAGCGCGCTCGCGTGGAGGAGGCCGAGGCCGCCATGGCCCAGGTCGATCCCACCAACTACACGGCGCTGGGCGAGCAGCAGGCAAAGATCGACGAGGCCCACGCCGCCATGGACGAGCTGGAGATGGCGTGGCTCGAGGCGAGCGAAAAGCTCGAGGGCGAGGAGTAGACGAGGATGATCAAAGCCGCGTTTTTCGATATCGACGGCACGTTGCTGAGCTTTAAGACCCACCGGATTCCGGCGTCGGCGCAGCAGGTGCTCGACAGCTTTCACGAGCAGGGGATTGCGTGCGTGATCGCCACGGGCCGTCCGACCTACCAGATGCCCGATTGGCTGTTCAACTTGGGCTGGGATGCGTACATTACGCTCTCGGGCCAGCACTGCTTTGATGCCGAGGGGGTTTATCGCAGCTGTCCGATTGATCCGGACGACGTCGCGGTGATTGTGGGCCAGGTGGCGCAGGGGCGCTATGACTCGCTGTGCATGCAGGGCGAGAACTCGTTTGTGAACCGCCTGTCCGAGCGCGTGGTGACGGCCGGCAGCAACGCGGGAATCGTCTACCACGAGGAGCCGTTTGAGCATGCCTTCGATGCGCCGGTCTACCAGTTCTGCGCCTTTGTGGATCCGGCCGACGAGCATATCTTGACCGATGCGGTGTCGCATTCGCTCACTACGCGCTGGTGCGATCTGTTCTGCGATATTATTCCGGCCAACGGCGGTAAGAACCTGGGCGTGGTGGCGACGCTGGAGCGCCTGGGCATCGATGCGAGCGAGGCGATCGCCTTTGGCGACGGCGAGAACGACCTGTCGATGTTTTCTGCCGTGGGCACAAGTGTGGCCATGGGCAACGCACAGGACACGGTGAAAGCTGCGGCGACCTACGTGACGACTGTCGTGGACGACGACGGAATTTACAACGCCGCCAAGCACTTTGGGCTGATTTAGCTGCGGATTCGGCACTTAGGGTGTTCCCTTTGTGCCGGCAGCTGGGGACACCCCTTGTACGTTGCGCACGGTGTCTCCCTGCTTGCCCCGCGCATTTTGTGAAACACGGTTAACTTTTTAAACAACGTAGTAAGACATGGGCAACTTTTGCGGTAAAGTAAGCCAAGGAAAGTATCCAAAGGCTAACTAACGATCATCGCGAAAGGCGGCCCATGGCCCTACGTGAATCTGGAGAAGACTATCTCGAATCTATTTATGTGCTCTCGGAGCGCCAAGGCACGGTGCGCTCAATCGACGTCGCCGAATACCTGGGTGTGACCAAGGCGAGCGTCTCTAAAGCCATGGCGACGCTGGAAAACAGCGGCTATGTCGAAATGGGCAAGCGCGACGTTCATCTGACGGAACGTGGTCTGGAGGTCGCTCGCCAAATGTGGGAGCGCCACTGCTTTTTCGTGCGGTTGCTCGAGGAAGCCGGTGTTTCGGCGGATGTCGCGTCGCAAGAGGGTTGCCACATGGAGCACTGCCTGAGTGAGGAGAGCTTCGAGAAGCTGAGGGCGATGTTGGGACGGGAAGATGCGGCCGGCGCAACAACGGAAGCCTAATTGACCCCCAGGAGCGCGGAGTTCGCGCAAAGCGCGAACCAGCGAAAGGGGGATAGGGGATTCGAACAACAACGAGTCCGACGCAGTCCAAAGTGGAGCATTCGGTGCGCGACGCCATCACAGCTGAGCTATCTCTTCGTTCCCAAAGAGGCGCGGGACAGCGACCGGGACCAGTGGTCCCACCAACTAAGTCCAACTCAGACAAGGAACCCCGCCAGCAAGCGATGCCCAAGAACCGCCAGCAACGTTACCGCAGGCCGGGACCGGGCTTGGTTTTGAAAACATTCCGCAGACCAGAAGTGCCCCCGTTCGTAGCTCCGAAGGAGCAGAACGGGGGCACTTCATTGGTCGAGGACGTTTTCAAAACCAAGCCCGGTCCCGGCCGGACAGCCCACGAACGCTACAGGTTCTTGACACCCATCGCGCGCATGGCGTTCAGGATGGCGATGATTGCCACGCCTACGTCGCCAAAGACCGCAAGCCACATGTTGGCGATGCCGAGCGCCGCAAGCACCAAAATCAGCAGCTTAATACCCAGCGCGAAGATGATATTCTGCCAGACAATCGACATGGTCTTGCGCGCCACGCGGATCGCGCGGGAAATGTTGGACGGCTTGTCATCCATCAGCACGACATCCGCCGCCTCAATCGCAGCGTCGGAGCCCATGGCGCCCATGGCAATGCCCACATCGGCGCGCGTAAGCACAGGCGCATCGTTGATGCCGTCGCCGACAAAGGCGAGCTTGCCCTTACCGCTTTCGGCCGCGAGCAGCGCTTCAACACGCTCGACCTTGTCGCCCGGCAGCAGCTGCGCATGGAACTCGTCGAGGCCGAGCTGCTTGGCCACCGCAGCAGCCACTTCCTCGCGGTCGCCCGTGAGCATAACGGTGCGCTTGACGCCGGCGGCGTGCAGTTCGCGGATCGTCTGCTCGGCATCGGCCTTAACGGTGTCTGCAATCACGATGTGGCCGGCGTACACGCCGTCAACGAGCACATGCAGAATCGTTCCAACGACCTCGCAATCGGGCGCTTCGACTCCGGCCGCGGCGAGCATCTTTGCGTTGCCAACGACGACGTGCTTGCCGTCGATGGTTGCCGTCACGCCGTGGCCCGCGTCGTTGGCGGAGTCGCTCACGCGTTTGGGGTCGACCTCGCCCTGGTATGCGGTGCTTACCGACTGCGCGATGGGGTGATCGGAGAACGACTCCGCAAGGGCTGCGACCTCGAGCAACGACTGCTCGGTATAGCCAGCCTCGGGGTGCACCGCGACCACCGAGAACGTGCCGTTGGTGAGGGTGCCCGTCTTGTCAAAGACGACGGTGTCCACGTCGGCGAGCGTCTCGAGGTAGTTGGAGCCCTTGATGAGAACGCCCAGCTTGGACGCGCCGCCGATGCCGCCAAAGAAACTGAGCGGCACGCTGATCACCAACGCGCACGGGCAGCTGACGACCAGGAAGGTCAGGCCGCGCAGGATCCAGTCGGACCAGGCGCCGGTGACCAGGCCGCCGCCGAGCGCGAGCACCGCGGCCGCGCCGGTGACGGCGGGGGTGTAGACGCGGGCAAAGCGCGTGATGAAGTTCTCGGTGCGCGCCTTCTTTTCGCTGGCGTTTTCCACGAGCTCTAGGACGCGCGCGACGGTGGACTCGCCAAACGGCTTGGTGGTGCGCACGTGGATGAGGCCCGTCATGTTGATGCAGCCGCTGATGATATCGTCGCCTGACTTGGCGGGGCGGGGGACTGACTCGCCCGTGAGCGCGGCGGTATCGAGCTGGGTTTCGCCTTCGACGATGACGCCGTCGATGGGCACGCGCTCGCCGGGCTTGACCACGATCGCGGTGCCGACGGCGATGTCATCGGGAAAGACCTGTTCGAGTGTGCCGTCGGCTTGCTCGACGTTAGCGTAGTCGGGCGCGATGTCCATCATCGCACTGATCGACTTGCGGCTCTTGCCCACGGCGTATGCCTGGAACAACTCGCCGACTTGGTAGAACAGCATGACGGCGGCGCCTTCGGCCATGTGCGGGTCGGTATCGGGGAAGAGCACCATGGCAAACGCGCCGATGGTTGCGACTGCCATAAGGAAACTCTCGTCGAAGGCCTTGCCGCGGCGGATGTTATTGAATGCCTTTTGCAGCACGTCGTAGCCGGCAATCAAAAACGGCACGAGGAACAGCACAAAGCTGGCGTAGATGTCGCCCGGGGTGCCGAATGCGGCGGCGAGGGTGCCGAGCTCATCAAGGGCGTACACCACGGCAAAAATGCCCAGCGCTACCAGGATGCGGTTGCGCTTATGCTCGAGTGACTCTTTTTTCTTGCGCTTCTTTTTCTTTTTGGGGTCGGCGGTGGCCATGACTCGTATCCTCCCATTTGAATGTATGAACACTCGCTCATATAATTTTGCGGGCAAAGGCCGCGGCAAGCGCGGCCTTGCAGGTTGGCGTAAGCCTGGGCTAGAGAATAATCTCGCAGTCCGGCTCGGCGTCGGCGGTGAACTCCACGACACGGTCGAGGACCTCCTCGAACTCGGCGTCGTCGGCCTCGAGCGTCAATTTCTGGGTCATAAAGTTGACGGACACGGATTTGACGCCCTCGAGTTTGGCCAGCTCGTCCTGAAGCTCGCGCGCACAGTTGGCGCAGTCGATCTCGTCGAGCTTAAACTGCTTTTTCATGGTGGGTTCCTTTCTCTGTGTTGGCGACCTGGGTGCCGGTCGCGTTGATACCGTGGTTGGTTGCTATTCGCAGATATGGCTCATGCCCTGGTTGAGCATGGTGTAGACATGATCGTCGGCAAGCGAGTAGAGGATGTTGCGGCCGTCGCGGCGGAACTTGACCAGGTGCGACTGCTTAAGCGTGCGCAGCTGGTGCGATACTGCCGACTGCGAGGTTGCGGTCGCCCCGGCGATGTCGGCCACGCAGAGCTCGCGGCCCATGAGGGCATAGAGAATCTTGATGCGCGTGGTGTCGCTGAAGACCTTGAACAGGTCGGCCAAGTCGTACAGCAACTCCTCGTCGGGAAGGTCCTCGGGCGAGCAGGTGGTGGGGATCACGGGTTCGGTGGCCTCGATGTCAGTCTTTGTTTCATCAGCGTGGTCGCTCATTGCAACATCCTTTCATATGAACATGCGCTCATATAACTTGCTTCCGATTATATGAGCGCATGTTCATATGTCAATACAATTTGCGATAATTTCGATGACTGTTTGCCGCCTCTGCGATTTTCTGTGGGTTGGGATGCATCGACGCAATGCTCGCCAACATATTTCGAGATGTTCGGCCAGTATGCTAAGAAAGCCGTCTCGAGAAGCATTAGAGCTGTTCATATTTGTACTTTATCTTGTTAAATAACGTGAGAATCAGTTCTTACTCTACGGGAGTTCCTGCAGAATCAGTTTTATCTAAAGTTATATTGAGCATTGCTGCAGTCAATCAGGCACATCGGTGGCCGAATAAGTCGAAAAATGTAGGTGGAAATCCGCAGAGACCGCCTTTAGAAGAGCGAATTCTCAATTAGATCAATAATCATGTCGTCTTCCGTGCGGTTTTCATCGATTTTTGCGGATGCGTCGCATTCCCAAGGCCCATTGATTTCCTCAGCAAGGGCCCCGACGTGTTGCATGTCGTCGGGTTCGGGCACATCATTGATGCTCGGGTCATCAGCTTGCGGATTTTGGCTTGCAATTTCGCGCTTGGCGGCCTCTTCTTCTTTGAGTGCCTCCAGGACGCGGCGACCGTATTCGAAGTAGCGCCGCAAGACAAATTGACGAAGAGTTTCTTGCAGGATGGCGAAGTTATCCGGGAGTCGACCGGGCCAGATCTTCTCGCGAATGCGAATCGCTTCCATGACCCGTCTAAAAGCGGACTGCTTGAAAAACGAATGACGACTAACTGTGATAACGGCATATCCCATGTTTCGCAGCGTGTTTCGGCGTTCCTCGTCAATTGATTGCTGTTCGGGCTCGTCGTGGTAAAAGCCGTTGTATTCGATATCGGTCATCGAATTTTCGAGCAGCGCGTCGAGGTAGAAAACCGTCCGTCGTGTTAGGGCGGCGTATCTTTTGGGGACTGGGATCGGATAATCCGTTTTGATAGCGCGTATGGCTAAGCCACCCATTGACTTGGGCATTGTCAGCATCATGACAAACGCCGTTTCGAGTGGGGAGCGACAGCCTTCGCGTACATAAGAAAGTGCCTTAAGGGCTTTATTGGATCCACGATACCCCGATGCCTCTGAAAAGAAGGCTCTGAGCTCTTCAACGCTGGTTAGGGCTGGGCGCTCGCGATATTGAGTTTCGTCGGACGTTTCAAGCGCGTAGGAGCCGCAGATTTCAAAGTAATACTCAACGAGCTCCCAAAGGTTGAGATCGGCTGTTGCTTCTAACGCGCACAGCTTGATATCGACGATGTAGACGTTCGGCTCGAGTTCTAGGTAGCTTTCTGCATCAAACGTATAGCGCGTGCAGTGGCAGATGCAACCCTTGCGGTGCCTATTTGCATTATTGGAAAACGTCAGCACATGGATGCTTTCAGAATCGACATTCTTTCTGTTGAGCCATGCTCGTGCCGCTTCCAGGTCGGACGTGGTCGGCGCAGACCCCCTGATCTTTTCCATAGGTATGGGATCGATCGCGTAGCTTGCGAGCGAGTTGGCTGTTTGGTATACAGCGCGTGCCGTGGTATGTGACAGAACGATTCCCATACGCGTATGATGGCATAGCGGACGCCACATGCGCCCGAAACTTCGGGCAACGGTATTGGGGTGCGGCTTATCTTCTGCGAACGGTGGGGGGGCTTTTGAGCTGTCGTATCGAGGGAGCAGCTTCGGCTGGGGAGGTTTCTGCCGGCTGCGCCTTTTTTGGTGAACTTTAGTTGCGAATTCGTAGCTTCTAAGCGTTTTTGCCGACCGCCCAGATGCCTCACCAACATAATTTGAGTTATTCGGCCTTATCCTATACGAATGGTGCGAACGCATGCGTCCTATTCGAATTGATTCAGGTAGATTAATGGGGCCTGGATACGAAATTAAGGCGACTACAGCGCTCGATTGCGGTTCAAGGGGCCTTGACTAGTGGTTCAGCTGGCCGAACAACTCGAAAAATGTAGGTGGGCAGCCTGTCGACTGTGTGAAGCACGCGCATTTGCTCGTTTTGATGAAAACTAGGGCGCAGCCATAAGGCTGCGCCCTAGTTTACTGCGCGCCGGTGCGCCCAGACGGATTGTGCTGTGCCTGGCAGGCGCTCCCGCAGATTGATCGGTTATTTCGCAAACAGGTTCTTGAGGTTGAACTCGGCTTGGACGGTACGGAGCATGAGGTCAGTGTCGTCGAGGCCCAGATGCTGCTCGTTGGCGTCGGCGGCGAGGGTGCCACGTCGGCGCGCCCAGTTCTCGAGCGCAGCGGGCGCGGACTCGCGGGGGAGCGAGCGCACGTCGGCGTCCAGGCTGCGGCAGATCTGGCGCGAGTCGATGACGATGATCTTGCCTGCGCGGCGTGCCTCGGCGTAACCGTCCAGATGAATCTTGAACCAGCTGTCCTCGAAGGCAGCGTTGTGCGCCATATAGGGATACTTCTTCATGAGCTTGAGCAGCTGCTTTTGCAGCTCCTTGTTCTCACGGAAGGGCGTTTTGCCGTCGATGTCGTCCCAAGTGATGTGGTGGATATTCGACAGCGGCACGTCCTCGCCGCGATAGATGTCGGGCAGGCCGCAGTAGTGCGCCTCGGCGTCATGCGGCACGGCGTCGCTGGTGAGCTCCATGATCTCCCAGCCCACGTTGAGGATGTAGCCGCGCTCGGGCGCGCGACCGGTGGTCTCGATGTCGATGCCCAGCACCGTGCCTTGGATGGGCTTGCGGGCATAGGCTACGCCGAGTGCGTCGCGGTCACCGCGGATCTCGCGCATGACCGATGCTGCGGTGCGCTTTTGCATCTTGCCGATGGCGGCGCAGGTGTCGGCGTCGGACAGGCCGCGCGAGAGCGTCGCGGGCGTCACGTTACGTAGACGCGCCTCGCCAATCTGGTCGCACAGGTCGCGGTTGCGGTCGGCCAGGTCGCGCACGGTAGCAAAGTCGAAGCCGGGGTCGCCCTCGGCGGTAAAGTACTCGGTCTCGAGCACCTTGAGGGCCTCCTCGCCCTTCTGGCGCTCGGACTCCATGGCGCCGTGATCGCCGTAGATAAACATGGGGATAAACGGCTGGCGTTCGTATTCGAGTGCTTGCGATACGTTCATATGCTGCTCCTTGGACGGGCCGCGTTACGCGGCTCGGGGTTACTGAGTTGTGGCGAGATGATAGTTTACCATGGGCAACTATTGGCACCGCGCCCGGGACAACTACAATACCCTAGTTGACCGCTAGGACTTTTACAATGCTGCCGAAAGACACGAAAGGTTCCATCCGTCATGGATTTACTGATTGATATTCTGCTCGACGCCGGTAAGGACACGCTGTCGTTGGTGCCGTTTTTGTTGGTGACGTATCTTGCCCTCGAGACGCTTGAGCACGTTGCGGGCGATCGCGTCAACGGCGCTATCAAGCGCGCCGGCGCCGCGGGTCCCGTAGTTGGCTCGCTGCTGGGCATGGTGCCGCAGTGCGGATTTTCGGCCATGGCAGCAACGCTGTACGCCGGCCGTGTCGTGACGCTGGGCACGCTGGTTGCCGTGTTCCTCTCGACCTCCGACGAGATGTTGCCGCTGTTACTCGCCGAGCAAGTTCCCGTGCAGACCATGGCGATGCTGCTCGCCTCGAAGGCGCTGATCGCTCTGGTCACGGGCTTTATCGTGGATGCGGCTATCCGCGGCCTTCGTCGTAATGCCCGCGCGCATGCGGCGATTCGCCGTACCGTGCTGGGGACCGCTGCCAATCCGGCTCATGTGAACTGCGCGCACGACGACCATACCGGAGGCGACATCATTGACGAGGTGGCCGAGGCGGGCGTAAGTGCCGATCACATCCACGAGCTGTGCGAGCGCGATCATTGCCGCTGTGACGAGGATGAGGACGAGCGCGGACATGGGCACGGCCACGAACACGGCCACGACCATGGTCACGCGGACGAGCACGAGCACCACCACGACCACAGCCACTCTCACGAGGGCGCGCCCGTTCTGTCGATCATCCGCAGCGCGATCTCGCACACCGTGCAGGTGTCGGTATTCATTTTCCTGGTGACGCTGATTCTGGTTGCCGTCCTCGAGACCTTTGGTGAGTCCGCAATCGAGCAGTTCCTGCGCGGTAATGAGACGCTCGCCGTCCTGGGCTCGGCGCTTGTCGGTCTGATCCCCAACTGCTCTGCTAGCGTCGTTATTACGCAGTTGTACCTCGAAGGTGCGCTGCAGCTGGCGCCGATGCTCGCCGGCACGCTCATCTCTGCCGGCGTGGGCTACCTGGTGCTGTTCCGTACCAACCGCAGCGCTCGCGAAAACGCCGTGTTCCTGGTCATGATGTACGTCATCGGCGCCGGCTGGGGACTCGTTCTCTCCGCCTTCGGCCTCTAAGTAGGCCTAACAAAACGGGCTCCAAAATAGTCATGCTCGGTGCCTGCACAGTGCGGCGATGCATGGCATTTTGAAGCCCGTTTTTTTGTTGAGCCATGGATCCTGAGTGCTTACACCGCTCAAAACAAAAAGGCAGATTTCCGGGCATATCCCAAAAATCTATCTTGTTTAGCGTAACAGCTCGGTGAGGTTGCGTTTAAAGCGGGCTCGGTCCTCACTGGTGAAGGCTGCCGGACCGCGGGTGCGTCCCCCGGCGCGGCGCACCTTCTTTTCCTCGTGGCGAATAAACAGTTGCATGTCGATGGTCGCCTTATCGTAGACGCGCCCGCGCACGCCAATGGCGGCGGCATCGCGTCCGAGCACCATGCTCGCCAGGCCAATGTCCTGCGTCACGACCACGTCGCCAGCCTGCAGGCGCTCGATAATGGCAAAGTCGGCGCTATCGGCTCCCACGCTCACATCGAGCGTCGTGACCCAAAAGCCCCGACGCGCATGCTCGGCGTCGCGCGGATCGTCGCGGCGAATGTGGCGCTCCAGGTTTTGCGTGCTGTTGCCGGCGATAACGACGGCGACGCCCGCCCTCCGCGCGCAGTCAATCGACTCGCGTGTGACCGGGCAGGCGTCGGCATCAATAAAAAGCGTCTTTGGCATCTAGCGCACCAGTTTGCCAAATTGAATGGCGCGAACAATCAGCGTCACGCCAAACACCAGCAGCGCGGCGCCACTAAAGATGACGAGCATCTTGGCCGACCACAGCGGATAGATAAACACGAACATGCCCGCGATGATGGAGAGTGCACCGCTCAGGATGGCGAGGGCGCGGTTGGCGGAAAGCTCGGATTCCAGAATCGACATGACGCCCTCGACGATCCAGCCAAAGCCGGAGACGACTACTACAAGCGTGGTGAGCGTCGCGGTCGAGAAGGCCTGGTTGCGCAGGATTATGACGCCGCCCAGAATGATGAGCAGGTTGGAGATGATGCTCGTAACGCGCCAGCCGGTGGGCAGCAGCGGCTCGAAAACAGCGGTAAACAGTCTGATCGCGGCCGTGATCACAAAGTAGAAGCCCAGGACGGTCGTCAGGAAGACGAGGGACTTGGCGGGCGCAAACAGCAGTGCGATGCCGGCGACGAGTGCCAAGACGCCCGTGATGGCGTAAATCCAGCGCACGGCCTTGACGGCCTTGCCTGCCATGCTTTTCTCGTCAAATCCAAACGCGCTCGATTGCTTGTCATCGTTCTTAAAGATGCCCATGATGTCTCCTTTCGTGCGGCGTAAGCCGTAGCTCTTGCAACCAGTATCGCCCAAGGGCGCTGTCGCGTGGGGCGGGAGGGGCGAATTGGAGCCTCACCTTCGCGAATTGTCACCTTTGTTCCCGTTTGGATGTGGGATATTCAACAGATGTAGAACATTACAGCTCTGTTCGTTATTGCCTACGTTTTAGGTTAGATTTTCTAAAGGACAATTGGCTTTTATTGAGGGGTCCCTATGAACGAAACAGTTCCCGCGGCGCCGGTAAGCGCTGAGTCGATGGCAAAACAGGGTTGCGAAAAGCTTGGCCTGGACACGTTTGACGCGCTGGTCCGCCGCGCCCGCACGTGCCGCCGTTTTGATGAGTCCATGCGCGTGCCGCGCGAGTTTTTGCTCGAGCTGGCGGAGCTGGCACACCTGGCCCCTTGCGGCGCCAACGCTCAGCGCCTGCGTTTTCATGTGGTGAGCGGTGCCGAGGACTGCGCGCGCGTATTTGATGAGCTCGCCTGGGCCGGTGCGCTCAAGGATTGGTCGGGTCCCGATGAGGGCGAGCGCCCGACCGGTTACATTGCGATTCTTGCCGAGCGCGCTGTTCCGGGTAAGCCCGCCGCGCCCATCACCGAAGTCGACACCGGCATTGCCGCCCAGACGATGATGCTCGCCGCTCGCAGCGCCACGCCCGAGGTGGCGGCCTGCATGTTCAAGGCCTTTACGCCCCGCGCGATCGACGCCATGGGGCTCGATAACGACAGATACGAGCTCAAGTTGATCATGGCTTTTGGCGTGCCAGCCGAGACGCAGGTGATCGATGCGATCGACTCCAACCCGGATGGCTCTATCAATTACTGGCGCGATGAGGTGCAGGTGCATCACGTGCCCAAGCGTCCGCTTGCCGACGTACTCCTGTAGTTGCGTCGTTGCGGCGCGATCCGGCGGCAAAACCACCACAAAGGTGCCTGGCCCCTTTGCGGTGGTGCGAGGGGAGGGCGTGTGGCCGATCTGTATTTGGTGCGGCATGGGCAGACCGAGCTCAATGTGAAGAACATTTTGCAGGGCTGGCGCGATTCACCGCTTACGGCGCGCGGGCGCGAGCAAGCGCTGGCGACGCGTGCGGCGTTCGAGGACCGCGGCGTGACCTTTGACCATGTGTATTCGTCTCCGTTGGGGCGGGCGCGGTGTACGGCCGAGCTGATCGTTGGCGAGGGTCGTTCCATAGAGCTGGTCGATGAACTGCGCGAGTGGCATTTGGGTTCGTTGGAGGGCACGTCAAACCGCGAGATGCCAGCGCAACCTTGGGGTGATTATCCGGTTGCCTTTGGTGGCGAGTCGGAAAGTGAGCTTCGTGCACGTATGGTCGCGGCGCTGTCCCGCATCATGGCCCGGCCCCGGCACGACTGCGTGCTGGCCGTCTCCCACGGCTCAGCCTGCCAGGAGTTTCTTAGATGCGTGACTGGCGGGGGAGAGCAGCCCGACAACGGTGCCGTGCTTCATTTTGGCTATTGCGACGGGGCGTTTTCGCTCTTGGGTTGGTAACAAACGAAAGGACCCCCTATGAATAAAAACCTGTATCTGGTCCGTCATGGACAGACGATATTTAACCTCAAGCGCATTATTCAGGGTTGGAGTGACTCGCCGCTTACGCAGCTGGGATGCGACCAGGCGGCGCGTGCCGGCATGTTCTTGCGTGCGCGCGGCATTGAGCCCGATCATGCCTACACCTCCACACTTCATCGCACCGAGCAGACTATCGCCAACTTGTGGCCGGGCTTGGCGTACAAGCGCCTGGACGGCCTGCGTGAGTGGTTCTTTGGCGACTTTGAGGCCGAGCGCGTGATGCTTATGCCCGAGCGCCCGTGGCGCGATTTCTATCGTCAGTTTGGCGGCGAGGGCCAGATGCAGGTACGCGAGCGCATGGTGGCGACGTTGACCAATCTTATGCGACGCCCGGACCATTCGTGCGTGCTCGCGGTAAGCCACGGATCGGCTATCAAGGAGTTCATGGATCACGTGAAGGGCGCGGCGGCAGACGAGCGCGACCGTGTGCCGGGCAACTGCTCGGTGCTGCACTTTGCGTTTGATGATGCGACGGATACGTTTGAACTGGTTGAGATCTTTACGCAGGAAGACTACGCGCGCGAGCTGGGTCTTGAGCCGCTCGCGGCGGCAGCGGGTCCGCAGCGTGGATAACGCTGGTGTTGCGGCGCGGTTTGCCGGCGTAATTGTTTGATGCGAAAGGGGCGGAGATGCATGCATTTGCTGCATCTCCGCCCCTTGTTTGTTTGGATGCCGGGTTTTTCAGCTTCGCGTTTGAGTCCGCTAGAACCGCGAGATCTGGTGAGTGAGCAGGCCCGTCGGGACCTGCGGTGCGCCGCCGGCGACCTGCGCGGCGGGGAATAACGAGGCCACGGTAAAGTTGAACGGCTCCTTGCCGGTGTACGTTCCGGCAGCACGGGCCTCATCGGTTAGCAGCTGCGACGCCCCGGTCAGAGCGGCGGCGTAGGCGGGGTCGTCGGCCAGTGCCGGCTCCGGTGCTTGGTCGAGCATAGCGCGGATGGCCCCGACGGCGTCCTCGCGCTTGACCTCCCACACACGGTGCGTAATGCCGGCGGGGTCGGTGACGGCATAGAGCGAAGCGCCCTCTTTGGCGGCGCCGAGGATGATATCCATGACGGGCGAGGCTTCGTAGGCGAGCGACACGGGGCGCGGCTGCACCTTGAGCTCGGCGATCGCGTGCGCAGCGGCGAGTGCGTCGACGTTCTCGGCGGCAGCCTCGCCGCTGCCCGTCGGCACGCTAACCGGGTAAATCGCCACGACGCCCGTCACGCGACCCGGCTCGCCCGAGCATTCGTACACGTAATACGCCGCGCCTGGATCCTTGAGCATCAGGCCGTCGGCGATGGCGCCGCGCAGGGCGTCGTTGCCGCTCAGGATACCGCCCATCTGCGGCAGCGCCTCGAGCACGCGGTCCTGAGCCGGTCGGATGCAGGGAAACGGAAGTGCTTTCATGGACGGTCCTAACGCGCGAATCGGTTTGTTCGCGGCTTATTATGCCCCAACTTGGCCGCCTGCGTCCCAGAGCGCGTTGTCAGCGAGCGCGATGAGCACGTTTTGGCAGCGAACGATATCGGCGTGGGGCACATATTCGTTGGGCTTGTGCGCGAGCGCGAGCGACCCGGGGCCGTAGCTCATACAGTTCCGGTTACCCGTCTTGCCGGCAATGACGGCGGTGTCGGTGTAGCCGGTAAAGAAGCCGACGGTCGTGTCCGCGCCCGTCACGTCATCGGCGGCACGCTTGAGCGCGGCTAGAAGGGGAGAGCTTGGATCGCGCTCGATGGCGGGGCGATCGCCCGTCACGGTATAGCTTCCATGGCAGCCGGGAACCGCGGTCTCAGCGCCGGCGATGGCCTGCTCTACCATGCGCGTCGCGGCGGCCGTATCGGTCGGCGGCGTTAGGCGCATGTCGACCCAGACCTTGGCGTGGTCGGGCACGACATAGGGGCGATAGCCGCCCTCAATCTGTCCAAACGTGATAGTCGAGGGCCCCAGCTCGTCATGTGCGGGCAGCGCGGCAAACGCGCGGCGAAGCGAGCACACGACCTCTGCCATGGCGGCGACGGCATCCACGCCCTTCCAAGGCTGGCTCGCGTGTGCCGTGACGCCGGTCATCTCAATCTCGAACCATGTGCGTCCCTTGTGCGCCACCTGAATTTGTCCATCGGTGGGCTCGGTGTCCAGCACCCATTCGCGCGAGCCGACCCAGCCGGCATCGATGGCTGCCTCGGAGCCGCGCATAAAGTCCTCCTCGTCGACCGAGCAGATGAGCGAAAAGCCGCGGCGGGGCAGCGCGCCATCCGCCGCTACGCGCTCGAGCGTATGGACCAGTGCGGCAATGGCGCAGGCCAGGCCACCCTTCATATCGCAAGCACCGCGGCCATAGAGTTTATCGTCATGCACGATTGCTCCGAGCGGCGGAATGCCTGCGTCCCAGCTGTCGCCCAAGGTGACGGTATCCATGTGACAGATGTAGACGAGCCGTGGCTCGTCGCTCAAACCGGGCACGGTGACCATGAGATTGCGGCGTCCGGGGAGCACCTCGATCTCCTCAATCTGCACGGCATCGAGTGCCGGGTGGCTCAACCGTGTCAGCCGTTCCTCAACCAGCGCTTTGATATACCGCTCAATTTCATCCTCATACGCGCCCGGGTCCGAGCTGTCGATCCGCACAAGCTCCTGCGTAAGCCGCCAGGCAAAGTCCTTGTCAACCATATGCAACCTCACAATCAGTTTGCTTTCAAAACCGATTGTAAGCCTCCCGAGAGATCCGTGACGTGTGCGTGGCAGTATTTACCGTTCGCAGGCCGAGCCGGCTCGCTTGCCGTCCGAGCGGGTTCACAGACGGCGCAGTGGGTACGTAGCCGTTATGGACGACATGCTGTGCGACATATCTGCCTTTCGGTATCACCGGATACCTCCACAGGTTTTGGCGATAATGCCGGACCTGCCCGATTCTGCGGACGATCCGCGCAGGGAGCGCCTTTGCGAGCATTCACTCGTCGCGCATTTCCTGGGCACCCCGTTACACGTATTGGCACAGGGCAGCTGTGGACGTAAGGGCGATCGCATTGTCAGGCATGTTTGGAACGGGGAGAGGCCGTTTGACTCCGTGCGGCAGACAGAGTTTGGCCTCGATGTCGCGTCCCCGCTCTTTACCCTGCTGACCCTGGCCTCCTCGGTTTCAAACGAGCGTTTAATCATGTGCATGTATGAGATGTGCGGCACCTTTGCCGTGTGCAAGATTGCGTCTCAGATAAAGTCGGCACTTGTGCAGGCATATGGGGGCCAGTGGGGTGACGCACGGTCGGGCTGGGAAAACGTAAAGGATACCTCGGGGAATCCAACAGACTTGTGGAAACGACCGCCCTTGATCGAGCTCTCTGAGCTTGCAGAGTTCGTCGATAAGATCCGGGGGCTCCGCGGCGCCAAATCGTTCATACGAGCCGCGAAATGCATTACGGGGATGGCAGCATCGCCGCTCGAGGTCCAGGCTTCGATGCTGTTTGGCCTTACGAGGCTGCGCGGCGGCGAAGGGCTGTACCTCACCAATAACGTTGAGATTCGTATGACGCGCAGCGCCCGCCTGATTTCGGGTCTTGATAGGCGCTATGCCGATATCCTGCTGGCAAATAAGGACGGCAGCCGAGAGTGTCTGGTTGAATGCCAAGGTAAAGCCATTCACGGATCCATAGAATCCAAGATTTCGGACTCCGATCGAACGACTGCCCTGCAAGCGATGGGATATCCCGTCGTTCTGATGACTTATGGTCAGCTGGCCGACTCCGATGCCTTCCGCGTGGTGATGGAGCTCATCATGTCCTATCTCGATGTGCCGCTGAAAGACAAGACGCCGCGGCAGCAGGAGCTCGAACGGCGGCTTCGTGAGGAGATTTTTATCAATTGGGCGGAAATGTAGTCGCGCGGGTGGAAAACGGTCGCGTGAACTAGAGTTTTGGTCGCAAAAAGCTTCAATTTTACCTTGGAGGGGTCTTAAAAATGCCATCTAGAATAAGTTGTTTCGGAAAATAGACAGTCAACTTACATTCGGCACATAGAGATCGATTTTTACCTACTAAAGTCCCTGATAAAGCTGTTTATCAAAGCGGGTGCGCCTGTCTCTTA
>URCU01000031.1:0-18145 GCA_900546425.1 uncultured Collinsella sp.
GAGACAGTCCGCACTCTGTGTACCGCAAGTTCGGCCTGTGCCGTGTCTGCTTCCGCGAGCTTGCACTCAAGGGCGAGCTTCCCGGCGTTAAGAAGGCCAGCTGGTAAGTCACTACCAGCGTTTCAAGCATCAGTTTGGAACAGGGAAAACGCGCTAAAAAGGCTTTGCCGTTAAGGGCGGCGAAGAACCAAGAGCACGTGTTCATCAAGAACGAAGGAGAATCTGTATGAACCTTACAGACCCGATCGCAGATATGCTTACGCGCATCCGTAACGCTAACTCTGTGAACAAGGCCACGGTCTCCATGCCGAGCAGCAAGAAGCTCGTCGAGATCGCTCGTGTTCTGCACGAGGAGGGCTACATCGAGGGCTACGATGTCGAGGACACCGTTCCCCAGAAGACTCTGCACATCACGCTTAAGTATGGTCCCAAGAAGGCTAAGGTCATCAACGGCATCCGCCGCATTTCCAAGCCGGGCCTGCGTAAGTACACCGGCGTTGCCGACATGCCCCGCGTCCGCGGTGGCCTTGGTACCGCCATTATTTCCACCAGCCATGGCGTCATGACCGACCGCGATGCTCGCAAGCACAACGTCGGCGGCGAGATCATCGCTTACGTCTGGTAATTCGCTCGGTAGGTAGAAGGAAAGGAGATCACCGTGTCTCGTATCGGTAATAAGCCTGTCCAGATTCCCGCCGGAGTCGAAGTGGCAGTCAACGGCAACAACGTTGTCGTCAAGGGCCCCAAGGGCCAGCTCGAGCTCGATGTCTTTGAGAAGCTCGCTATCAACGTCGAGGACAACGTCCTCACCGTTTCCCGTCCCGACGACGAGCGTGAGACCCGTGCCCGCCACGGCCTCACCCGCGCCCTCATCCACAACATGGTTGTTGGCGTTTCCGAGGGCTTCGAGAAGAAGCTCGAGCTCGCCGGCGTCGGTTACCGCGTGCAGCAGAAGGGCAAGAACCTCGAGTTCTCCCTGGGCTTCTCGCACCCCGTGATCGTCGAGGCTCCCGAGGGCATCACCTTCGAGGTTCCCGACAACACCCACGTGAACGTTAAGGGTATCAACAAGCAGCAGGTCGGTCAGATCGCCGCTGAGATCCGCGGCCATCGTCCTCCCGAGCCTTACAAGGGCAAGGGTATCCACTACGTTGGCGAGCACATCCGCCGCAAGCTGGGTAAGGCCGCCAAGTAGTCGTAACCGACTCACTCGCATAAGACCAGCACCCCGTCAGGTGCTGGCAAGATCAACCTTTTTAGGAGTTTACGTATGAACAAGCATAAGGCGAAGCTGGAAGGCCTCAAGCGTCGTCAGCGTCGTGTTCGCGGCAAGGTCTCGGGTACCTCCGAGCGTCCGCGTCTTCGCGTGACCCGTACTAACGCCAACATCTATGCCCAGATCATCGACGACAGCAAGGGCTCCAGCCTGACGCTCGTCTCTGCCTCGACCCTCGAGGCCGAGTTCAAGGGCACCCACACCTCGAACAAGGAGGCTGCGGAGAAGGTCGGTCAGCTCGTTGGCAAGCGCGCCATCGAGGCCGGCATCACCAAGGTCGCCTTCGATCGCGGTGGCCGTATCTACCATGGCCGCGTCAAGGCCCTCGCCGACGGTGCTCGTGCCGCCGGTCTCGAGTTCTAGGAGGTATGTAGCACATGGCTCGTAATCAGAAGCAGCAGCGCGAGGCCTCCGAGTTCGAGGAGCGCGTCGTTTACATCAACCGCGTGTCGAAGACCGTCAAGGGTGGTCGTCGCATGAGCCTCGTCGCTCTCGTCGTCGTTGGCGACGGCAAGGGCAACGTCGGCGTTGGCATGGGCAAGTCCGCTGAGGTGCCCATGGCCATCTCCAAGGCATCTCTCGATGCCAAGAAGAACATGTTCCACGTGCCGGTGACCGAGCAGGGCACCATCCCGCACGAGGTTCTCGGCCACTTTGGTGCCGGCCGCATCATCATCAAGCCCGCTGTCGAGGGTACCGGCGTTATCGCCGGCGGCGCTGTGCGTCCCCTCTTTGAGCTTGCTGGCATCAAGAACGTCCTGTCCAAGTCCCTCGGTACCGACAACGGCCTCAACATCATCAAGGCTGCCGTCGAGGGCCTCAAGGAGCTCTCCAGCCCTGAGGACGTCGCGGCTCGCCGTGGCCTGACGGTCTCCGAGATGTTCGTCGGTAAGGAGAACTAAGCATGGCTGACACCATCAAGATCAAGCAGGTCCGCAGCACCAACGGTTGCAAGCAGGACCAGGTCCGTACTGTCCGTGCCCTCGGTCTCCACAGGATCCGCGAGGTTCGCGAGATTGCTGACAACGAGTCCGTCCGCGGCATGATCTTCAAGGTCAAGCACCTTGTCGAGATTGTAGAGGAGTAGCAAATGCAGCTTCACGATCTTACTCCCGCGCCCGGTTCCACCAAGAACCGCAAGCGCGTCGGCCGTGGCAATTCTTCGGGTCACGGCACCACTTCTGGCCGCGGCCAGAAGGGCCAGGGTTCCCGCTCTGGCGGCACCAAGGGTGCCGGCTTCGAGGGTGGCCAGACTCCGCTGGCTATGCGCCTGCCCAAGCTTCCGGGCTTCCGCAACCCCCGTCGTATCGAGTACACCGCCGTTAACGTTGAGCGTCTCGAGCGTAAGTTCGAGGACGGCGCTGTGATCGACGGTGCCGCTCTTAAGGCCGCTCGCATCACCAAGAGCGAGTTCGAGCCCGTCAAGGTGCTCGGCAATGGTGAGCTCACCAAGAAGTTCACGGTCAAGGTCGACAAGGTCAGCGCTTCTGCGCAGGCCAAGATCGAGGCCGCCGGTGGAAAGGTCGAGCTGCCGTGCTAAATGGTCTTAAGAATGCTTTCCGCATCAAAGAATTGCGCGAAAAGATTCTTTTTACCATAGCTATGCTCGTCGTGTACCGCATTGGTGCGCACGTTCCTGTGCCCGGCATTCCCTTCCAGGGGATGCTGGGCCTTTTCTCGACCGATAACAATTCGGTCGCCGCAGGTGCTATGGCCCTCCTGAATCTTTTCTCTGGCGGCGCGTTGAGCTATGTGTCGGTGTTTTCGCTGGGCATCATGCCTTACATCACCAGCTCGATCATCCTCCAGATGCTCCAGGCCGTCGTGCCTTCCCTGCATGAGCTTGCCCGCGAGGGCGAGGTCGGTCAGACCAAGATTACGCAGTATTCGCGTTACCTCACCCTGGCTCTGGCAATCCTCAACTCCGTGGGTTACCTCTTCCTCTTTAAGAGCTTCGGCATCAGCTTCAATGGCGCCGGCGCTCCCGAGATCATCTTCGACCTCATGATCGTCGGTACGCTCACCGCGGGCGCCATGCTGATCATGTGGATTGGTGAGCTCATCACCCAGCGCGGTATCGGCAATGGCATGTCGCTGATCATCTTCGCGAACATCATGGCCGGTCTGCCGCAGGCTATCTTCTCCAGCACCGAGGGCAATGCCGGTGGCATCATCACCATGGTGATCATCTGCGCCATCATCCTGCTGGTTATCCCGCTGATTGTTTTCCTTGAGCGCGGCCAGCGCCGCATCCCGGTCTCCTACGCTAAGCGCGTCGTGGGCCGTCGTATGATGGGTGGCCAGACCACATACCTGCCCATCAAGGTCAACACCGCGGGTGTCGTGCCGATCATCTTCGCTTCGGCGCTGCTGTACTTCCCGGCTCAGATTGCCGTGTTCTTCCCCGGCATCGGCTGGATCCAGGCAGTTGCCTCTGCGCTTTCGCGCGGCTGGCTCAACTGGGTGCTTAACGTTGTCCTCATCGTGTTTTTCGCGTACTTCTACACCTCCATGGTGTTCAACCCCGATGATACGGCCGACAACCTTAAGAAGCAGGGCGGCTTTATTCCGGGCGTGCGTCCGGGTAGGGCTACCGCGGCCTACATCAAGAACGCGCTCAACAAGATTACGCTTCCCAGCGCTGTCTTTTTGGCGCTCATCGCCATCGTGCCTTCGATCATCTTCTCCTTCACGGGTAACCAGCTGATTCAGGCATTTGGCGGCACGTCCATCCTCATCATGGTCGGCGTCGTGCTCGACACCGTCGATAAGCTCGAAGGCCAGATCAAGATGTATGATTACGATGGATTCTTTAAATAGGCTAGAGGAGGATTGCTCATGAACCTCGTATTGCTCGGAGCTCCGGGTGCCGGTAAGGGCACCGTCGCACAGGAGCTTGTCGCCGAGTTTGGCGTCGCCCATATTTCCACGGGCGACCTGCTGCGTGCTGCCGTCAAGGGTGGCACCGAGCTTGGTATTCAGGCTAAGAAGTACATGGACGCTGGCGAGCTCGTTCCCGACCAGCTCGTGATCGACCTTGTCAAGGAGCGCCTTGCCGCCGATGACGCCCAGCAGGGCTTCATCCTCGACGGCTTCCCGCGCAACACCGCCCAGGCTGTGACGCTCGATTCCGAGCTCTCCGCCATGGGTCGCGAGATCGATTGCGCCCTTCTGGTCGATGTGGCCCCCGAGGTCATTATCGATCGTCTGTCTTCGCGTCGCACCTGCCGCGCCTGCGGTTACACCGGCACCGCTGCCGATGCCACCTGCCCCAAGTGCGCCGGCGAGATGTATCAGCGCGACGACGACAAGCCCGAGACCATCAAGAACCGTCTCGACGTCTACGAGAAGTCCACGAGCCCGCTCGTCGACTACTATCGTGGCCAGGGTCTGCTCAAGTCGGTCAACGGTGACCAGGCTCGCGAGACCGTGTACGGGGATGTCAAAGAGGCTCTCGGTCTATGATCAAGATTAAGTCTGCAACGCAAATCGAGCAGATGAAGAAGGCAGGAGCGCTATCTAAGATGGCGCTCCGCCACGTTGGAGCCATGGTGCGTCCCGGCGTTTCCACCTTTGAGCTCGATCAGCTCGCGGAGCAGATTATCCGCATGCATGGCGGCACCCCGGCCTTTAAGGGCTACGGCGGGTTCCCGGGGACCATATGCGCATCGATCAACGATGCCGTGGTCCACGGTATTCCCAACCCCGACATGATCCTGCGCGATGGCGATATCATTTCCATCGATACGGGAGCCGTTGTCGACGGTTGGGTCGGCGATAACGCTTGGACGTTTTTCGTCGGTACCCCCACGCCCGAAGCCAAGGCTTTGTGCGAGGTCACGCGTGATTGCCTTAAGGCTGCCATCGAGCAGGCTGTTCCCGGTAACCATATCGGGGACGTCGGTTATGCCGTTCAGTCCCTCGCCGAGTCTCACGGTTACGGCGTGCTTCGTGATTATGTGGGCCATGGCATTGGCCGCGTGATGCACGAGGACCCCAATGTTCCTAACTATGGAAAGAAGGGGAGGGGCGTTCGCCTCCAGGCCGGCATGGTCATTGCCATCGAGCCGATGGTTACGATGGGTTCCAACCATGTGAGCACGGGCTCCGACGGTTGGATTGTTACGACCAACGACCACCTGCCCGCCGCGCACTACGAGAACACCGTCGCCATTACCAATGACGGTCCGGTGATTCTCACCACGGATGCCCAAGGTGCTTGGTGTTCCTTGCAGGGCGGAGAAATGTAACAAGTTCCACTTAGTTGTGGAGCCATTACGAAGTTATTACGATGCGTGCATACGTGTTGTAGAATACTCAATCGCTGTCGTTTTCTAGAGAAAGATGATTGCTTGTGAAGAAGGAAGACGCAATTGAGCTCGAGGGTACGGTAAAGGAACCGCTGCCCAATGCCATGTTTAAGGTCGAGCTCGAGAACGGTCATTCGGTTCTGTGCAACATTTCTGGCAAGATCCGAATGAATTACATCCGTATTCTCCCCGGTGACAGGGTTGTCGTGGAGCTTTCCCCGTACGACCTGACCCGCGGCCGCATCACCTATCGCTACAAATAGCGGCACGCATACACGCACTCCATTTCCGACTGCAGGCTTAGCTCAACCTACGGTCGGATTGTGTGTGAAGACCAGCCATAGTTTTAAACGCCTGCGGCTGGGCGAGTAGATAGTAGGGAAGTAGTTTGAGCGCTACCGAAAGGAAGAACGATGAAGGTACGTCCTTCGGTCAAGAAGATGTGCGATAAGTGCAAAATCATTAGGCGCCATGGCAAGGTCCTCGTAATTTGCGAGAACCCCCGTCATAAGCAGCGTCAGGGTTAAGAGAGGAGACTACGTTGGCCCGTATTAATGGTGTCGACCTCCCGCGTGAGAAGCGCGTTGAGATCGGTCTGACCTACATTTACGGCATCGGCCGCACCACTGCGACGAAGATTTGCGTCGAGTGCAACGTTAACGTGGATACGCGCGTTAAGGACCTCACCGAGGATGAGGTTAACGCCATCCGCGATTATATCGACAAGAACCAGATCATGGTCGAGGGCGACCTCCGCCGTGAGCGCAACCAGAACGTCAAGCGCCTTATGGACATCGGCTGCAACCGCGGCCTTCGTCACCGCAAGGGCCTCCCGGTCCGCGGCCAGCGCACCCACACTAACGCTCGTACCCGCAAGGGCCCGAAGCGTCAGATCGGTGCTAAGAAGAAGAAATAAGGAGCGCTAGATAGATGGCTACTGCTAAGAAAAACGTTCGCGCTGCCCGTCTGAAGCGCGCGGACCGTAAGAACATTTCCGTGGGCCAGGCTCACATTCGTTCTACGTTCAACAACACGATCGTTTCGATCACCGATCCCCAGGGCAACGTCATTTCCTGGAAGTCGGCTGGCCAGGTGGGCTTCAAGGGCTCCCGTAAGTCCACGCCGTTCGCTGCTCAGATGGCTGCCGAGGCTGCTGCCAAGCAGGCCATGGAGCACGGTATGAAGAAGGTTTCCGTCTTCGTCAAGGGCCCCGGCTCCGGTCGTGAGACCGCCATCCGCTCCCTCCAGGCTGCTGGCCTCGAGGTCTCGAGCATCCAGGACAAGACCCCCATTCCGCACAACGGCTGCCGCCCCAAGAAGCGTCGCCGCGTGTAACTGAAAGGATCGTATCAATATGGCAATCGACAGGACTCCTGTTCTTAAGCGCTGCCGTCAGCTCGGGATCGATCCCGCTGAGCTCGGTTACAGCAGCAAGAAGGAATCTATCCGTCAGCCCAAGCGCCGTCGTAAGGAATCTGAGTACGGCATGCAGCTGCGCGAGAAGCAGAAGGTCAAGTTCATCTATGGCGTTCTGGAGAAGCAGTTCCACGGCTACTTCAACAAGGCCCGTAAGATGAACGGCGTCACCGGTGAGAACCTCATGATCATCCTTGAGTCTCGCCTCGACAACGTTGTCTTCCGTCTTGGCTTCGCCCGCACCCGCAAAGAGGCTCGTCAGTCCGTCCGTCACGGTCACTTCACCGTGAACGGCAAGCGCGTGGACATTCCGTCCTACCGCGTCAAGGCCGGCGACGTCGTCGCTGTCGGCGAGAAGTTCCGTGACCTCCTCCCCATCAAGGAGGCCCTGATTTCCTCCGAGCGCTTTGAGGTCCCTGGCTGGCTCGAGGTCGATATCGAGAAGCTGTCTGGTAACGTGCTCGCTCTGCCGACGCGTGAGCAGATCAGCGGTGATATCAACGAGCAGCTCATCGTCGAGCTCTACTCTAAGTAGTCCATCCGGGCTGCTGAGGCTGGAGGTAATACATGTCAGAATTCATTAGGCCTCAGGTTCAGGTCGAAGAGATCAACGAGACGTCTGCTCGTGTCTCCGTCGAGCCGCTCGAGCGTGGCTACGGCGATACGCTGGGTAACTCCCTTCGTCGCGTTCTTCTGTCCTCGCTCGAGGGTGCCGCCGTCGAGGCTATTCAGATCGATGGCGCGCAGCACGAGTTCATGACCATCCCTAACATGGTCGAGGATGTCACCGACATCGTCCTGAATGTCAAGGGTCTTGTCTTCAGGGCTCTCGGCACGACCGACGAGGCGACCGCCACCATCTCGGTTGACGGCCCCTGCGAGGTCACCGGTGCGGACTTCTTTATTCCGTCCGAGTTTGAGCTGGTCAACCCCGAGCAGCACATCGCAACGCTCACCGAGGGTGGCCATCTCACCATGAGCATGCGCATCGGCTATGGCCGCGGCTATGTTTCTGGCGAGGCCAACAAGCGCGACAACGATCCCATCGGTGTGATCCACGTCGACTCGCTGTACTCGCCGGTTTCCCGTTGCGCCAAGCTCGTTGAGGCTTGCCGTGTCGGTCAGCACACCGACTACGACCGCCTTGTCCTCGAGATCGAGACCAACGGCTCCATCGCCCCGCGCGACGCCGTGGTCCAGGCTGCCAATATCATCAACCAGCATATGGCCGCCTTTATGAACCTTGCCGAGACCCCCGAGGTCGAGGAGGAGGCTTCGATCTTCGCTCCCGAGGTCACCAACGACAACGCCGAGCTGGACAAGCAGATCGAGGATCTGGACCTTTCCGTCCGTTCCTACAACTGCCTTAAGCGCGCCAGCATTCACTCGGTCCGTCAGCTCGTTGAGTTCTCGGAGAACGATCTGCTCAACATCCGTAACTTCGGTGTTAAGTCGATCGAGGAAGTGAAGGACAAGCTTGAGTCCATGGGCCTGAGCCTGAAGGCTTAATGCTTCGCATATTTGAGGAGAAACTAGACCATGCGTCACAACGTTAAGAAGGGCCTGAAGCTCGGCACCGATGCGAGCCACACCAAGGCCATGAAGAAGAGCCTTGCTAAGGCCCTCTTCGAGAACGACCGCATCAAGACCACCGAGACCCGCGCTAAGGCGCTGCGTTCGGTCGTCGATCCGATCATCACCTGGGCCAAGAAGGGCGACCTGCACTCTCGTCGTCTGGCTATCGCCAAGCTCGGCGATAAGCAGCTCGTTGCCGAGATCTTCGACAAGGCTGCTCAGGGCATGTGGCAGGACCGCAACGGCGGTTACACCCGCATCATGAAGCTCGGTAACCGCAAGGGCGACAATGCTCCCATCGTTATCATGGAGCTCGTCACCGAGCCTTGCACGCCTAAGGCTAAGAAGGCTGCTCCGGCCCCCAAGAAGGCCGCTGCTCCCAAGAAGGTCGAGGCTGCCGAGGAGGCTCCTGCTGAGGAGACCGCTGAGTAGACAATCCGTCTGCATAGGCTATATTCGAGGGGTACGTTCGCGTACCCCTCTTTTTTTGCCGAAATGCCATTGCCTGTTTGTTGGGAGCGTCCATGACCGCGCCGTCTGATTTCAATTCGATTCCTGAGCTCGATGCCACGCTCGTTTTCCGCGTGGCCTACGATGGCTCGTCCTACAGCGGCTTTGCCGAGCAGCCCGGTCAGACGACGGTTGCGGGCGAGTTGCGCCGCGCTATCGAGACGCTCCTGCGCCGCCCGATCGACCTGACGTGTGCGGGGCGTACCGATGCCGGCGTGCATGCGGTGGCACAGTTCATCAGCGTGCCCGTAACGGACGCTGAGTTGGCTTTGACGCGCCGTAGGTGGCTGAGGGCTATGGATGCCCTCCTGCCCAAAGATATCGCCATAAACGAGGTCTACAAGGCCCGTAAAGGCTTTTCTGCACGCTTTGATGCGCGTTCCCGTACGTATACGTACCGTATTGCCGATCGAGATGCGCGCCCCGTGCTGTCCCGCGGTGCCGTGTGGTGGCATCGCTATCCCTTGGATGTTGAGGCTATGTCTGCTGCCTGCCCCGCGCTTTTGGGTGAGCAGGACTTTAAAAGCTTTTGCAAGGTTGCCTCGGCCGTTGGCAAGCCCACGCACCGCTGCGTGATGCGTGCCGAGTTTGGCCATGAGGTTGCGTTTGGCGAGGACATCCTGACGTTTACCATCGAGGGCAATGCGTTTCTGCATTCGATGGTCCGCACGATCGTGGGCACGCTTGTCGAGATTGGCATGCATCGCCGTGAACCCGAGTGGATGCGCGAGGTCATCGATGCTTGCGACCGTACCGCTGCGGGCCCCACGGCTCCTGCCTGCGGCCTTACGTTTATGGGCGTGGATTACGATCCCGCCGAGCTTGTCGTGCTCGACTAGGGGAGGGCTCGACGCGTCGTGCGTCGACACCCGTCATCTGTGGGCTGCGCGTGTGCAACATCTGTTCTTGGCGTGCAATACAACCGGTGTCTCATTGCTTTTATTGCCGGGGTGTACCATGAACCACGGTTTGATTCATTGCTGTCGAGAGGACGGATAACTTGGTTCGACGTGGCTCGCATCCGCGACTTTCGGTGATCCTTGTGGTAGAAGGTTCGCCCAGCTATGCGATGCGTGCGCTCGAGAGTATCCAGAACCAAGACCTCTACGATTTGCAGATTGTCGTTGTCTGCCGCGATGCTGCGCCCGGTGTGCGCCATTCGCTTCAAGTTGCTGCCGACAGGGACATCCATATTGATTTGATTGACGTCGAGGACGCGAAGCGCGGTGCTTGTCTTCGTGCCGGTTTTGCTGCCTCGCGTGGCTCTCAAATCATCGCTATGAACGCCGATGAGTGGTTAGCTCCGCAGTCCCTTTCCAAGATGGTCGATATCGCGTGCGATACTGCGGCAGACATAGTGTTCCCCACGGTGTCGCTCGACCGTTATGATGCACATCGAGAGCGCCATTCGCGCGTCTTGGATGTTGCCCCTATTGTCATTGAAGACAAGTCTTCGATGGTGACCGGGCTGTCCCAGTTGATTTTAGGCGGCCTAGTCGCTCAGACCTCTGGCGTGATGTACAGCCGCTCGCTGTTTGAGGCATGCCTTTTGTGCGACAAGGTGTTTCGCACAGTTGGGTTTATGGCGTGCGCGCTCTCGCGGGCGCAGTGCGTCTCCGGCTGCGGCGACGCTTGTTTCCACGCCGCGGCACCTAAGCTTACAGATGCCTTTGATCCCACCATGTATGCCAAGGTATCCGATGACATCCGAGCACTCGACGAGCTTGCGGACTCACTCTCGGAAGCAGATAGCGGTGGTCGGCTCAAGCTGGCAAGCCAAAAGTTCTACTTTGCCGGACTGGTCGCCTGCATCGAGAATTTGTGCCTGAGCCCGCATGGGTTGTCGTCAATCGAGCGTTCCGCCCGCATGCGTGATATGCTCGATGCGCCTCGAACCCGTCAGATGGTCGCCGCGCTCAAGGACAACCATCGGGGACTCGGTCTGTTGTTTGGGCCGATTGCCAGCGCCAAGCCCGCGCGCTGCGTGATGTGTACGCATCTGGCAGCTTTTCTTAACCGGACGGGCGCAAAAACCGCCTAAACGGCTCATTACGAAACAAACTTGCATAGAATTGTTTCGAAATGCGTTCTTATACACAAAAGCCTTCAAATAGCGTTAAACTATTCAATCACTGATTGATTGTCTCCGCCATCTTTTGGAGAGAGGGTTTGTATGGCTAAAAAACGCAATGGGCGCCAGGATGCCATTAGAGATATTGTGCGCAATAAGGACGTCCGTACGCAGCGCGTGCTGGTCGATGAGCTCCGTGCTATGGGCTTTGATTGCACGCAGGCGACTGTCTCTCGCGATATTGCCGACATGGGGCTGCGTAAGCTCCCTGAGGGCATCTATGTTCTGGCAGAGGACCTGCACCTGCAGCGTATGGTTTCCGAGCTCGTAACGGGTGTTCTGCGTACCGATAATCTGGTCATGATCAAGGCTCAGCCTGGCACGGCTTCCGGCATCGCCGCCGCCGTTGATGCGGCAGAGTTGCCCGATGTGCTTGGCTCGCTTGCCGGCAACGATACGATTTTGGTTATTGCCCAGACGGCTGAGGACGGCGAGCGTCTTGAGGCGCTGATCAATAAGCTGAGCAATTCTCGCAAGTAGGCGTGCGGGTCGTGCGCTCGGCACTGTGCGCGCTGACATAGTGGCTTGTAAGGGGTATCGACGTTGGTCGGTGCCCCCTTTTTTGTCTGCCGGTATAAAGACCGCCCATCAGGTCGCTTTAAACTAAAAAGGCCCCCGAGCAGTTTAATAAGCTGCTCAGGGGCCTTGTTGCTTATGGCCGGATGATTTCTAGCCGACCGTATCGTCAGGCGTGGGCGAGGGGTCGGGAGTGGGTGTAGGCGTAGGCGTAGGCGTGCCGCCATCGCCGCCGGTCGAACCACCAGTGGAGCCGCCCGTCGAGCCACCGGTCGTACCGGTGCCGCCGGTGGTGTCGCCGCCCGTGGTCTCGGTGGTCATGGTCGTCGTGGTAGTCGTTGTGGTGGCTTCCTCTTCGTCCTTGTTCTCGTCCTTGTCGTCGTTCTCCGTCTTCTTAGAGTTGTTGGTGCCGTAGAACTTCCAGACACTGTTGTTCTTGTAGGTGGGCGCCGTTCCGGTCGCAAACTCCTCGCGCTCGGTACCGGTCAGAACGGTGTTCATAAACCGCTTAAAGACAGGCAGGTTGGTGCTGTCGCCCAGCAGGTCTGTGCCGTATTTTTGGATGGGGATCTCGCCCGCGGAATAGCCGGTCCACAGGGCGCACGCCAGCTGCGGGGTATAGCCGCAGAACCACAGGTTGGTGGTGTTGTCGGTGGTGCCCGTCTTGCCGGCATAGGGCTGGTTGACGCTCAGGGCGCCAGCAGCACCCGTACCGCCGCCCTGCATGACGCCGGACAGAACATCGGTGACCGCGGCGGCCTCGCCCTCGGTAAGCACCTGTGAGGGATTGTCGGTGTGCTGGTACAGCACCGAACCGGTGCGAGAGTCAATCTCGGTGATGGCGATCGGCTGGCGATAGTAGCCGCCGTTGGCAAACGTCGCGTAAGCGGCGGCCATCTCGAGCGGCGAGATCGAGCCGGTGCCGAGCGTCATGACGGGAACGTCCTCGATGTTGTCCTTGGCGGGATCGATGCCGAGCTTTTTGACGAGCGAGATGATCTTGCTGTTGCCGACGGCTTCCGCCACCTGGATGTAGCCGGTGTTGGAGGAGTATGCCGTCGCCTGCTTAAGCGTGATGTTGCCATAGCTATGGTTGGCGTAGTTTTGGACCTCGGTCGTGGTGCCCTTGGCCTTGAGCGGCGAGTTGCAGTTGAGGGTGACGTTGGGGTTCATGCCGTTTTGGATGGCAGTTGCCAGCGTAAAGGCCTTAAACGTGGAGCCCACGGGGCGCTTCGCCGTAGCGTGGTTCACATGGTTCTCGTCGGCGTTGTAGTCGTAGCCGCCCACCATGCACTTGATGTAGCCGGTCTTGGGGTCGACGACGACCATGCCCATGTCCAGGCCGTCGAGCGAGAGCGTGTCGAGCTGCTCGCGGACGGCATTCTCTGCCACCTGCTGCATCGTGGGGTCGATGGTGGTCTTGACGGTCAAGCCGCCCTTAAAGAGCACGTCGGTCGAGAACTCCTGCTCCAGCAGCTGCTTAACATAGGCGACAAAGTAGGGCTGCGAGTATACGTCGACGCCGCTGCCCGAGATTTCGGTCACGTTGAGGGTGATGGGCTCGGCCTGTGCGGCATCGTGCTCCTCCTGCGTGATGTGGCCCAGGCGCAACATGTTGTCAAGGACCTTGTTGCGACGGGACAGCGCCAGGTCGGGGTTGACCGTGGGGTCGTACTGCGAGGGCGAGTTGGGAAGGCCGATGAGCAGCGCGGCCTCGCTCAGGGTGAGGTCGGCGGCGCTCTTGGACAGATAGGTCTCGGCTGCGGCCTCGATGCCGTAGGCGCCGTGGCCGTAATAGATGGTGTTGAGGTACATCATGAGGATCTCGTCTTTGGAGTACATGTCCTCCATCTTGACGGCGATGTAGGCCTCGCGCACCTTACGCTCGATGGTCGAGTCGAACTGCTCCTCCTGCAGGATGGTGTTGCGCACCAGCTGCTGGGTGATAGTCGAGGCGCCTTCGTGCCCGCCGCCGAGGGTTGCCACCGCAGCGCGCGCGATACCCCACAGGTCGATACCGCCGTGCTCGTAGAAGCGCTCATCCTCGACGTCAACGGTGCCCTGCAGCACGTAGGGGGAGACCTCGTCCTTGGTGATGGACTTGCGGTTTTGCGTGTAGAAACTCGCGATCTTGTTGCCGTTGCAGTCGACGATCTCGGTGGGCTCGCTCACCAGATACGCGTTGGCGTCGGTGTAGTCGGGCAGATCGGACAGCCAGCGGTTGACGTTGCCGACCATGCCGATGCCAAACGCCACGCCCGCAATCAGCAGAAAGCCCAAAAACGAGAGCAGGATTATGGGCAGGGCATGCGTCTTTGAACGGCTGCGTCCCTGTCGTTGGCGAGGACCCATATATTGACCTCCAGGTATGTCGTGCCGGACGGTAGATGTGCCGTCGAGGCAGGATGAACATAAGTTATTACACGATAAACCAAACGGGGCGCGCGAGGCCTCGTGTATGCTGGAAGACGGCATTTTTCAGAGTGAATGCATACCTTGGTAAGGAGTTTGCCGATGGCGATTCGGGCGATGGGGCCGAGCGGACAATACGAGACTGGATTGGATGCTGCCGGTGCGGCGCTGCCCGAGCTGCTGGCGCCGGCGGGCGGGCTCGACCAGATGCTTGCGGCCATCGCCGCGGGTGCCGATGCCATCTATGCGGGGTTGGGCGGCTTTAACGCCCGCGTGAGCGCGCATGGCTTTACGGATGACGAGTTTGCGCGCGGCTGCGCCGTGGCGCATGCCCATGGCGTGCGCGTGTACGTGACGCTCAACGTGTTCGTGTTTGACGATGAGTTATCCGACGCGGTGGCGTTGGGAGCTCATGCACTGGAGCTGGGCGCCGATGCTCTGATTGTCGCCGATGCCGGGTTGGCCTGCGCGCTGCGCGCGGCGATTCCCGGGGTCGAGATTCACCTGTCCACGCAGGCGGGCGCTCATAGCGAAGGCGCCGTGCGGCTTGCCGCCGATGGGCTGGGGGTCGAGCGCGTGACGACGGCACGCGAGCTGACGGTCGACGAGATTGCGGCGCTATGTGCCACGGGCGTGCCCATCGAGGTATTCTGCCACGGTGCGATTTGCATCGGCTATTCGGGGGCGTGCGAGTTCTCGGCCCTGCGGCGTGGGCGCTCGGCGATGCGCGGCGACTGCACGCAGCCGTGCCGTCTGGCGTACGACCTGGTGGACGAGGCTGGACAGAGCGTTGTCGCCGTCGAGGGAGATCGCCTGCTGTGTCCGCGTGACTATCTGGGTATTGCGCATCTGCCCGAGCTTGTAGATGCCGGCGTGGCGTCGCTCAAGATCGAGGGGCGCATGAAGAACCCCGATTACGTATTCAACGTGGTGCGGGTGTGGCGCCGGGCACTCGATATGCTGTGCGACGGCGCATGGGACCCCGATGCCGTGGAAGAGCTTGAGCGCGAGCCGGGGAGGTCGTTTAACCGTGGGTTTACCGATGCGTACCTGCGAGGGCGTTCGGGTGCCGAGCTGATGAGCTTTGAGCGCGCAATTAACCAGGGCGTGCGCGTGGGGCGCTTGGTCGCTGTGGGCCACGAAGAGGTGACCGTTGAGCTCGACGCCGCCGTGGCGGCGGGTGACACGCTCGAGATTCGGTTCTATCCGGGTGTCGACGCGCGTCCCGATGTGCCCAAGCGCTGGCCGCAGGTGCCCTGCCCGGTGGATGCCGCAGCGGGGGAGCGCGTCGTCGTGCATTGCAAGCGTAAGGTGGGCACGGGCTGCGAGGTATACCTGATTCGCAGCGCCGGCGTGTTGGATCAGACGGCGGCGGTGTTGGAGTGCATGCGGGCCGAGGCGGATGCGATTGCGCCCGTTGCTCGTGCCGTTGAGGTGCTGCCCTTTGAGGACGTTGCGGTGGATGGCGGTGCGTCGACGGAGTTGGTGGAGTGCGCGGTTCCCACTCGCATGGTTTTTGCTTGGCAGCTGATGGATGCCGACCCGCGCGGAGAACTCGATTTGTCCGACGCCGTTGTGGTGCTTGACGAGGTGTGCCGCGTGAGTGATGCTGACCGGACCCGCTCACTGATGCAGCGTGCCGGGCGCGTCGTCTGCCGCAACCTGGGACAGGTGGTGATCGCTCGCGAGCTGGGCGTGACGTTTGACGTGGCGGCGCCGGTGTTCTGCGCGAATCGGGCCACGCTTACCTGGCTGCGCGGACTCGGTGCGGGGCGGGTGTACTTGCCGGCCGAGTTGCTCGGGAATGATGCGGAGCGTATTGCCGAACTGGCTGCTGAACCCGGCGTCTTGGGTCCGGTCGACGCCGACCGTCCCGAGCTTATGGTGTGCGAGCACTGCCTGCTGACCGCCGAGGGCGTCTGCGCTACGGATGCGACGGGGCAGGTTCATTGTCGTGACTGCCCGTGCCGTCAGCAAACGCGCTATTTAGTTGAACGTGACGGTACGCGTCTGCCGGTCGCCGTTGACGCGTGCGGCAGGACGAGGATTTTCCTGTCGTAGGTGCCGTGTCGCGTCAGTTTGTTATCATAAGAGAGTTTATGGACTTCCAGCACCGCCGTTTTCGGCGAGGGTGCTATAGCAAAAGGAGGATACCCAATGCTGTCTGTTGACGAGCAAATGCGTATCATCACCTCGGGCGCCGCGCAGATCGTTCCCGAGGCCGACCTTCGCAAGAAGCTTGAGAAGGGCGAGCCCCTCAACATCAAGCTCGGCGTCGACCCCACCAGCCCCGACCTGCACCTGGGCCATGCCGTGCCGCTGCGCAAGATGCGTCAGTTCCAGGACCTGGGCCACAACGTCACCCTCATCATCGGCAACGGCACCGCGTTGATCGGCGACCCCTCGGGCAAGAACTCCACCCGTCCGCAGCTTTCGCAGGAGCAGATCGAGGCCAACGCCGAGACCTACGTGAGCCAGGCCATGAAGATCCTGGATCCCGAGAAGACCACCATCGTGCACAACGGCGACTGGATTCTTTCGATGGACCTGGCCGGTCTGCTGCAGGTGTGTTCCAAGTTCACCGTCGCCCGCATCCTTGAGCGCGACGACTTTACCAAGCGCTACCAGTCTCAGACGCCGATCGCCCTGCATGAGTTCCTGTATCCCGTGATGCAGGCTTTCGACTCCGTGCAGATCAAGGCCGACGTCGAGATGGGCGGCACCGATCAGCTCTTCAACCTGCTCGCTGGCCGTGAGCTCATGGAGAAGATGGGCATGGAGCCCCAGATCGCGCTCACCATGCCGCTGCTCGAGGGTACCGACGGCGTGCGCAAGATGTCCAAGTCCTATGGCAACTACATCGGCCTGACCGACGCGCCCAAGGACATGTTCGGCAAGACCATGTCCATCCCCGACGAGATGATCGGCAAGTACTATCGTCTGGCCAGCTCGCTCACCCCGGCCGAGGTCGACAAGATCGACGCCGCCCTGGCCGATGGCTCCGCCGACCCCTACGAGCTCAAGCGCGCTCTGGGCCGCGACCTGTGCGACACCTACCACGGCGCCGGTGCCGGCGACGAGGCTCAGGCCGAGTTCGACCGCGTGTTCAAGGAGGGCCAGCTCGCCGACTTCCCCGAGAAGCACGTTGAGCTGACCGTCAACGACGAGGGCCAGATCTACCTCGCCGGCCTGCTCAAGGACTTGGGTCTTTCGGCGAGCGCCGGCCAGGCTCGTCGCGATATCGACGGCGGCGGCGTCAAGATCAACGGCAAGGCCGTGGCTCCCAAGAGCTATAACATCGATCCCAGCGTCCTCAAGCTGGGCGACACCCTCTCCGTGGGCAAGCGCAAGGGCTTTAAGTTGATTTAGTTCCGCCGTTCTAACGAACGGCGGACCGGCCGACGCTGCGCGGGCCGCATTTGGACAATCTGACGTTCAACTTCAAGGGCGCGACCAGAAGGTCAGCGCCCTTTCGTTTCACGTCACCTTGTCTCAAATGCGGCCCGCTCGCTGGCGTTGCCAAAACATCGGCGCTTCCGTTGTTGGCACTTGGGGACGTTCCTTTTAATATGAGCAGGACATTGTCAAGAGGCAAAATCGGGCCTGGCCCCAACGATATGGGGCCAGGCCCTCTCCCTATATCAGCCCGTCCGCGGCGACCTCGGCGTGTCTTACCGACGCTCGTCTTTGCAGTTTAATATCCGCCCGCGGCGATCTCTCGCTGGGCAATCCGTTGCTACGGCTGAGGCTTCTACGTCGAACCGACAGTCTGTGCACGCGTGTGGCGCCCTGGGCGCTCGCAGAAAAGGGACCTGAGGTTCGCCTCAACGGCTTCGGATCGAACCGCTTCCGGGGTGATCGGCTTATGTGCGGGGGACCGCCCCCCTACGCCTCCTCGGCCATGAGGCCGACCGCCCATACCCAGCAGGCGAGCTCGCGCGCCGTGGCCACGTTCGCCTTGTTGCCGTGGACCTGTCTCTTATACACATCTCCGAGCCC
>URCU01000032.1:0-17892 GCA_900546425.1 uncultured Collinsella sp.
TCGTCGGCAGCGTCAGATGTGTATAAGAGACAGACCAGAAGGTCAGCGCCCTCTCATTTCACGTCACCTTGGCGCAAATGCGGCTCGCTCGCTTTTGGCGACTGACATCGAATGAGTCACTGTCTTGGGCAGCTAAAAAAGCCCCGTCCCAAATTAGCTACCCCGCTCGCAACTTATCCCGCCGATGGAGTTGTTGCCGTTTCATTTGCCTGGGCCGTTTCGGCGTCGTCGCCTTGCTTGTCTTCGTCCTTTTGCGCATCGGCGATGGTGGAGGCCGCCGCGACGATACCGCGCTGGGGCGCAACGCCCGTCTGGGTCTGTGCGCCCTCGACAACTTCTGTGCCTGCATGCGCGAGCTCGGGCGATTTAAACATTGCGTCCAAGTTGGCGCCACCGCCGGCATATCCGAGCGCAGCGAGCGCGATGACGATCACTGCAACGGCGGCCACGATCGGCACGTAGCGATGCCAGCCGGCGGGATTGAGCCCGCTGCGGCGAGCCGCCCCGCGGCTGATGTAGCCGAGCGTTCCGTCGTGCTTGAGCTTTGATCCCACCACGCGTTTGCGGCCCAACAGCGAGGACTCTGCCTGCATTGCCAAGCGGGCGCTTGCCGAAGGATAGCCGTATTTAGTGCGCTTGAACGAGCCATCAAACCCCGAGGCGTGTTTGCCCCACGTCACCGATGTCGTGCGTCGGTTGACCGGCGCGGCGCTCCGCCTTCTGCGGCTCGGTTTTGAAGTCTCAGCCATATGCCCTCGCACGCCGTAACCAAATCGAAACAATAACGCTTTGGACTGTAACACACGCGTCGCGCGCGGTCACGGGCGCCTCGCTCAACGGTCATCGTCCTTCAGCAAGCGCCACAGCGTTGTACGGCTTATGCCCAGCACCTCCGCCGCACGGGTTCGGTTGCCATGGAGATGGTCTACAACCAGATGCGCGATATCTCGCTCGGTATCGATCAGCGGTCGCAGGATATACAGGTCGCTTTCGAGTGTCGGGGCGCCAAAGGTTGCGGTCTTAATCACGTCCTCTTGGGCTAGCACTTCCTCCGCCACAGCGCGATCCACCGTGCCCGCCCCCACCAATATATACAGTCGTTCCGAGACCTCGCGGAGCTGCAGATAATTGCGCGGCCAGCGGTAAGCATCGAGCGTCTTCGTCGCCGTGGCAGACAGCGTGGGCACTGCCGTCCCAAATGCATCAGCGAGATATTCCAAATAGCGCGCGACCTTCGTCGACGCGGCTCCCTGCTCGGCGATTGCCGGCGCCACGCTCACCGCACAGGCGAAGCGCTCGGTCACAAAGGCGGCTTGATCACTTTCGCCGCCGCCCGGCATGTCATTCGCTGTCAGCACCACATGGCAGCGCGTCGCCAACGCGGTGTCGGCCATCGTGGAAACGAGCTCGCGGAGGCGCTGAGGGCCAACCGCATTCCAGCCCTCAATGCAAAGGGTCAGCCCCGTTTGGAACAACGGCGATTCGGCGCTTTTGAGCACGTGGCGCCAACCGCGATCGGTGAGTTCATCGAGCGCGACGGAAACAAAGGGCTGATCGGCAAAAGGACCGTCCAGATAGAGGCGCTTGGCGATCTCAACCTGACCCGCTCCCAGCTCGCCCTCGAGCATAAGGGGCACACCGCGCGCGTAGCTCTCGGCAACCGGCGCAGCCACCGAGGCCGCCCCCTCAACGATGCCGTACGCACTCGATTCGTAGCGGGCCTCAACCTCGTCGGCGTTGAGCCACTCGATGCCCGCATGCGCCGCGGCGCCGCGCACCTCGCGGACCACGACGACCCAAAGGCCCCCGCCCTCTTTGTCGGCGGGGCGAACGGTCAGGCTCAGGCGCGTACCCGCACGCCCCATAACAAGGCGCGCACCGTCTCCTATACGGTCGAGGCGTTCGGCAACAAAAGCCGCCACATCCCGCTCAAGCGCCGCGTCATTCATGGTCGAGATCGCGACGTCCCCACGCGCATCGATTGCCAATGCCGAAGCCCCGGCAGCAGCTAGGGCCTCGGTCAAGATGTTCAGTTTGGCATTGCTATCCATGATTTGCCCCTGTCCGCGGCGACATGCAACCGCCGACGGTCGCACGACCGAGTGTTTCAAAATTGAACGATATTGCCCACCAAACACTATAGGGCAGAAAGCGCCGTCCTGCGAGTATAGGTGTTGCCCCGCATCGCCATCCTGGCGGGGCGATAAGAGCTCTTCGGGACTTATAAACCTGCGGACAAGCCATACCCGCAAGAGCTCCTATCGCTCCACCGCAGGCTTGCGCTCACCAGCAACCAGCACGCAGCACGCAAACAAGCTACTTCTCTACCAGATTCCCAGCACGTGTTGCATTCCCAAACTCATGCACGCAATGCCAATCCAGCAGCAAAAGCCCAGCGCGATGGGCTTGCCGCCCTTTTTGACCAGCTCGACGATATCGGTATTAAAGCCAATTGCCGCCATGGCCATCACAATAAAGAACTTCGACAGCTCCTTGATGGGCGCCGTAATGGATGCAGGAAGCTGAAGCACCGTGGTGATTACGCTCGCCAGCACAAAGAACAGCACGAACATGGGAAACGCGCGTTTAAGCGAGAACGTGCTTTTGGCGTCGCCGCCGGCCTTGCGCGCCAGATGCATCTGCCAGCATGCGAGAACCAGCGTAATGGGAATAATGGCCAGCGTCCTGGTGAGCTTGACCACTGTGGCGCTTTCGAGCACATTGGCGCCGGGATGCATACTGTCCCAGGCGCTCGCCGCGGCCGTTACCGACGAGGTGTCGTTGATGGCGGTGCCGGCAAACAGGCCAAAGCCCTCGTTGGTCAGCCCGAGCATGCCGCCGAGCGTTGGAAACACGAGCGCCGCGATAACGTTAAACAGGAAGATGACCGAAATAGCCTGGGCAATCTCACGATCGTCGGCATCGATGACGGGCGCGGTCGCGGCGATGGCAGAACCGCCGCAAATCGACGAACCCACGCCCACAAGCGTCGCGATCTTGCCCGGAACGTTCATAACGCGGCAGAGCACGAAGGCGATGACAAGCGAGGTCGAGATCGTCGCCACGATAATCGGCAGCGACTGGGCACCCTTGGACAGAATCTGCGAGAGGTTCATGCCAAAGCCAAGCAGGATAACCGCATACTGCAAGACTTTTTTAGACGTATAGGTGACACCGGCGGCGAGCTGTTCGCGACGATTCTTGGGAAAGACGAGCGCGAGGACCATGCCAAAGAGGATGGCAAACACCGGCCCGCCGACCACCTCAACCTGTTTGCCGAGCACCGTTGCGGGGATGGCGATGATCAGGCAGAACAAGACGCCCTTCCAGCGCTCGCGTACGATATTCGCCAGTTGCATATGGGATTCCTTCTTTCTATTTCACGTTTGCGACGGCTTATGATACGGCAACATTGAGCACAGCCCTGTGCAAACACAGACTAAGATGCCGCAATAGTTCTTGGGCAACAGCCGAATTACCCACCGCGGAGAGCTGATTCGCGGCATAATAAACAGCTGATATATGAGTGTGACAGAACGGTTGCGAGGCACTATGGAAGAATCGATGCACGTCGGCGAGCAAGAAACGAGCCTGCAGGACCAGTCCTACCACACCATTCGACGCAAAATCGTCTACCTGGACTACAAGCCGGGCGAAAAGCTGGGCGTCAAGCAGCTTTGCGACGACCTGGATATGGGGCGCACCCCTGTGCGCGAGGCGCTGGTGCGTCTGGCGCAAGAGGGCCTGGTGCGTACCGTGCCCCAAAGCGGCACCTATGTCTCGCCCATCAACCTCACTCTTGCCGAGAGCGCCTGCTACATTCGCGAGCACCTGGAAAAGCAGGTGATTGTGGAGTGCTGTGCCCGTGCCACCTCGGCAGGCATCGAGCAGCTCGACCGAGCCATCGCGCTGCAGGAAAAGACCATGGCCGAGGAGGATCGCATCGGCTTCTTTTTAAGCGACAACCTCATGCACCGCATGATCTTTAGCATCGCGTGCCGCAGCACCGTATGGTCGTGGCTCGAAGAGACCAATGCCGACCTGGAGCGCTTCCGCTGGCTGCGCGCCGCCACGCAGACGCTCGACAATCAGGAGATTGTTAACGAGCACAAGCAAATCCGCCGCGCCATCGCCGGCCGCGACCCCATCGAGGCGAGCTTTTTGGTCAGCAAGCACCTGCATATGATGTTCCGCAACCAGACCGAGGTCCTGGACCAATATCCCAAATACTTCGAGACCAGCAAGCTCCGCTAACCTGCCAAAAAGGGACAGGTTTATTTTGGCAGGTTTTATCTGGGCAAATGCAACAAGGCCCGACTCCGCCACAACGGAGCCGGGCCTTGGTCGCTAGAACGGCGGAACCAACTATTCCACGGTCACGCTCTTAGCGAGGTTGCGGGGCTGATCGACGTCGCAGCCGCGCAGGATGGCAACCTCGCGGGCGAGCAGCTGCAGCGGGACGCTCGCCGTGATGGGGCTGAACACGTCGCGGACGGCCGGCACGCGGATGATACAGTCGGCGATCTTGTTGATCTCCTCGTCGCCCTCGGTGGCAACGACGATGACCTTGGCACCGCGCGCCTTGCACTCCATAAGGTTCGACACGGTCTTGTCGTAGGTGGCGCTCTTGGTGGCCACGGCGATGACGGGGAAGCCTGGATCGATCAGCGCAATGGGGCCGTGCTTCATCTCGCCGGCAGCATACGCCTCGGCGTGCAGGTAGCTGACCTCCTTGAGCTTGAGTGCGCCCTCGTAGGAGATGGCAGCGCCCATACCGCGGCCCACGAACAGCGCCGACTGCGCGTCCTTGCACAGCAGGGCGGCCTCGTGCACGGCCTTGGTCTGGGTATCCAAAATCCACTGGATCTGCTCAGCCGTATCGGAAAGTTCGCGGAACAGCATGCGCGCCTGCTTGGTGGTCAGACGGTACTTGACCTGCGCCAGCAGCAGAGCAAGCAACGTGAGGCTCACAACCTGACCGATGAAGCTCTTGGTCGAGGCGACGGCGATCTCCTTGTTGGCCTTGGTATAGATGACGCCGTCGCTCTCGCGCGCCACGGGGCTGCCCACCACGTTGGTGATGCCAAAGACCTTGGCACCCTTGATGCGCGCATCGCGAATGGCGGCGAGGGTATCGGCCGTCTCGCCCGACTGGGACACGGCAACGACGAGCGTCGTCGGCGTGATGATGGGGTTGCGGTAGCGGAACTCGCTGGCAGCCTCAACCTCGGTGGGAATGCGAGCCCAGCCCTCAATAAGGTTCTTTGCGATGAGGCCGGCGTGATAGCTGGTGCCGCAGGCGATCACGTAGACACGGTCGATGTCGTTGAGCTCCTCGAGGGACAGGCCCAGCTCATCGATGTCGAGCTCGCCGGCAGGCGTCATACGGCCAACCAGCGTGTCGCGCACGACGCGCGGCTGCTCGTGGATCTCCTTGAGCATAAAGTCGGGATAGCCGCCCTTTTCGGCCATGTCCAGATCCCAATCGATGTGGGTGACCTTGGGCACGATGACATTGCCGGCCTCGTCGGTGTACTCGACGCCCGCAGGCGTAAGCTTGGCAAACTGACCGTCCTCGAGCACCACGACATCGCGGGTGGCGTCGATGAGCGCGATGACGTCGGAGGCAACGTAGGAGCCGGTCTCGCCCACGCCGACCACGATCGGGGAATCCTTACGGGCAACGGCGATCACGCCAGGCTCGTCGGCGCACACGGCGGCCAAGCCATAGGCGCCTACCACGTGGGTGCAAGCCTCGCGCACGGAGGCCATCAGGTCGTGCGTCTCGGCATAGGCCTCTTCGATCAGATGCGCGAAGACCTCCGTATCGGTCTCGCTCTTAAAGTGATGGCCGCGGCCCTCCAGCTCCTCGCGCAGTTCGGCGAAGTTCTCGATAATGCCGTTGTGGACGATGGCGATGCGACCGTCGCAGCTGGTGTGGGGATGAGCGTTAACGACGGAAGGCTTGCCGTGGGTAGCCCAACGGGTGTGACCGATACCGCAGGTTGCGTCGCTATCGATGTTGGAAAGCTCGCTCTCCAGGCCCGCGACCTTGCCCACGCGGCGGATGACGTCGAGGTGCGCCGCGGCGCCCTCGCCCACCTCGAGCGCGACGCCCGAGGAGTCATAGCCGCGATACTCCATGCGCTTAAGGCCTGTGACCAGGATGTTCTTTGCAATATCAGAGCCGGTGTAGCCGACAATTCCGCACATAGGATAAATCCCTTCGTTCGCGTGACTGCAAGACGTCCACGCACGGAAGGCGCTGAGACGTATAACGTTCGAGTATTGTACTCACGCAAGCGCAAGCTGATATACCAGAAGTGGTATCTTAACTTGGATACCACTCGATACACACACGTCCAGCCGGCCCAAACCACCACAATGGGGACAGGCACCTTTGTGGTGGTTTGGGCCGAGGCGGCGCTCTGTCCCGGCGAAAGATCTCGATCTGTAACATCTGGGGCTCTGGAAGTCGGCTTGGTGTTACAGATCGAGACATTGCGGTTCGGCCCCAGCACTATGTCTCGGTCTGTAACAGGTAGAGCCGGTTTTGCCGTCCAGATGTTACAGATCGAGACAATTGAAGGTCCGGGCAGCTCAAACCACCACAAAGGTGCCTGTCCCCTTCGTGGTGGTCGCGCTGGCAACGGCGTTTACCCAGATAAAACCTGCCAAAATAAACCTGTCCCTAATTGGCAGGTTTTGACACCCTAGGGGCGGGCGATGCTACAATCTGGCTTGTACTTGAAACGCATCAAAGGGGCCGCTATGGCAAAGGTAAAAATCAGCGACGTCGCGCGCGAGGCCGGGGTTTCGTTGGGCACGGTTTCCAACGCGCTCAACCACCCCGAAAAGCTGCGCCCCGAGACCCTCAAGCTCATCAACGAGACCATCAATCGCCTTGGCTACCTGCCCAACCAAAGCGCTCGTCAGCTCGCGGGCGGCGCCACCAAGTCCTTTGGCCTGGTGCTCCCCCGTCTCGATCACGGCTTTTCGCTCCAAATCGCCAGCGGCGCCCACAACGAGGCCCGCAAGCACGGCTACGACCTGCTCATCGCCAACGCCGATAACGACGATATTCTCCAGGACCATTACCTGCGCTACTTTATGGGCACCCAGATGTCCGGCGTCATGGTTCAGCCCATGGCATCCCCCGACTGGCACCCGGCCATGACTAAAATGCCCGTGCCGATCGTCCATCTGGACATCCATTGCTCCGAGCCCGGCTACTACGTAGCGGCCGACAACGAGGCCCAGGGTCGCATCATTGCCGAACTTGCCATCGCCCGCGGCGCACGCCATATCACCGTTGTGGGTAGAGCAGCATTTATGCAACTCACCCTGCGCGTCCTTGGCATTCACAAGGCCCTCGCCCTGCACCCCGATATCAAGATCGAAGTCATCGACGCCGGCGAATGGAATACCGCCGCCGACGGCTACGGCATCGGCGCCCAAATCGCCGCGCGCCCCGCCGACGAACGCCCCGATTTTGTCGTCGGTCTGACCGACGTGCTGGCCTCGGGCGTTATCTCGGCATTGGTCGACAAAGGCATCTCCGTCCCCGAGCAGGTTCGCGTGGCCGGATGCGACGGCAACCCACTCGCCTGGAGCGGGTCGGTTCCCCTCACCACCGTGGCGCCGCCGGGTTACGAAATTGGCCGCAAGGGTGTCCAACTGCTGATGGAGCAGATTGAGAACAAAGCCCCGGCAAAGACCAAGCATATCCGCGTCGGCTCTGCAGCGCGCACCGTCACCGCAGTCACGGCCGCCGAGGATATCAACCGCCAAGAACTCGTGCGGCCGTTCCTACTGGAGCGTTCCAGCACCCAGGCAAGCACCCAGACCGACGCTACGGCCATCAACCTCGGCGCGTATCTATAGCACGCCCGCAAGTATGCTAAGTCACCGTTTAAGCAAAAGGGGCCCGACCATTGCCGGACCTCTTTTGCTTAAGTGCAAAGACGGCTGATTGCTCGCTTCAACGCCGCAACTGCCTAGTGCACGGCCTTGACCGCCGCCGCCAGATCGAACAACGTGTCGAGCACGGCCTCGCAGCCATCCACCACGTCCTGCGGCAGCGGCACGATATCGGGGACGGCGAAGACATGGCAGCCGGCCGTGATGCCCGAGACGCAGCCGTTGCGCGAATCCTCGACCACGGCGCACTCCTCGGGGGCAAAGCCCACGCGCTCGCAGGCGAGCAGATACATCTCGGGGTCTGGCTTGCCGTGCACGACGTCCTCGCCACAGGTCACCGTTTCAAACTTGTCAAAGAGGCCGACCATCTTAAGGTTGCGTTCGGCCGTAGCGAGGCGCGACGACGTCGCAAGGCCCACGTGATAGCCCGCAGCCAGCAGCTCGTCTATGCACTCGGCGGCGCCGGCCTTAAGCTCCAGTTCGGTCTTGACCATCTCGTCGCGAATCTCCTTGTGGCGGGCATAGACCGCCTCGGTGGTTTCGTGGCTGCCGTAATGCTTATCAAGGATGTCCATGACATCGGGTAGGGTGCGACCGATAAACTGATGGATCAGCGCTTCATCAATCGCGACCCCCAGCTCGGCAGCGCCCGCCTTCCATGCCTTAATGCCCAAACGCTCGGTATCGACCAGCGTTCCGTCCATGTCAAAAATAACAGCTTTGATCATATCGGCCCCCTCACCGGATTGCGTTACTGCCACTCTACTGCATTTAGCAACTTGTATATAACGTATATACCATATTGCACTTTCGTTACATAGGTAGAAGTATTATGACAAGCAGTCCGGTAGGATTATAGTTTTTGACCGAGTACATATTGGTAAGGATCGATTCATGTTTTCAGACACCACCGCACCTGCAAAGGAGCTTCAGGACAAACTCGCAGAGCTCGAGCAGCTGCTTTTGGCATACGGACGCGTTGCCATCGGCTTTTCCGGCGGCGTCGACAGCAGCTTTTTGGCCGCGGTCTGCGCCCGCATCATGCCTGCTAGCACGCTTCTCGTCCACCTCACCACGCCGCTCATCGGCACGCCCGAACAGGCTTCGTTTGAGCGATCCGTTGACGGGCAAGCCAATGAGGAGCCGCATTTTAAGCTCCCTGTGCTCAATCTTTCGATCGATCAGTTGCAGCTCCCCCAAGTAGTCTGCAACGATGCTAATCGCTGCTACCACTGTAAGCACGCCGGCTTTACCGCTATCGTCAACCACGCCAAGTCGCTCGGCTTTCCCACCGTCATCGATGGCAGCAATGCAAGCGATCGCGGTGACTACCGCCCTGGCATGCGCGCGGCAGAAGAGCTCGGCGTACGCTCCCCTCTTATGGAGGTCGGCTTTACCAAGGACGAAGAGCGCGAGCTGCTGCGCGCGTGGGGCTATTCCGTTTGGAACTTGCCGGCAGGCGCCTGCCTTGCCACGCGCGTCCCTACGGGCGAAGAGCTGACGCGCGAGAAGGTCGATTTAATCCGCGCCTGCGAGGACTACCTGCACGATCTTGGTTTGGCGCAGGTACGCGCGCGCTTGGTCGGCGGTTGCATGCGTATCGAAGCCGCTCCCGCAGATGTCACCAAGATTGCCGCCCTCGGCGGCGTCGCCGTCGATGCCGAAGGCAAGACCCCGTTGCCCGCCGCCATCGAGTCCGTGCTGCGCGAGCTGGGCTGCGACCACATCTCCCCCGAGGTCACCCCCTACATCCACGGCAACATGAACCTGTAGGTTGCGCCGTTTTACAAACGGCGCAACTGCTCTGCGCTGCGCGGGCTCCGGGCACGGCAATCTGACGTTCAACTTCACGGGCGCGACCAAAAGGTCAGCGCCCGCTTGTTTCACGTCACCTTACCGCACCCGGAGCCCGCTCGCTCGCATATGCTCGACCTGGACTGCGTTAACTGACCCGCCAAAAAGGGATAGGTTCATTTTGGCAGGTTTTATCTGGGGAAACACCGGACAGCTTTATATACAACCGCCGCAGCTCCATATGAGGCAAATGAATCAGTAACGTCTATCCCAAATCTTAAGTATTTGTTCGATCGAACGGCCCCTGCCGGCTCCTGCTAGACTGGTAGATTCCCAACCGTCCATCCAGGAGCCTCCATGTCGCGCAAGTCCGCCTACAAGCAAGCACTTTCCATCGGCACCGCCGTGGTGCTGGGGTTTGCGTTGTTTACGGGACCGCTCGACGGAGCTCCCAAGCTGCTGTCGCCGCAAAGTGATGAACAGGCGGCAGCCCTGGCCGAAAAACAAAACGAGAGTCCCAGCCGCACCGACGACGAGGCAGACCTGGTTGCCCGACTCGAATCGGGAACAGCGGGTTCCTCGGACTCTCAAAATAGCCAAGACTCTGGCGATGGCTCCGAATCCGCCGCAACCGACCCCGGTGACGCTGCCTCCGCGGATAGTGCCGCCACCCCCATCGACGAAGTCGAAAACCCCGACCTCAACCGCGCCCGCGGTGTTTATCTCAGCAGCATTCCCGACTACGCCGGCAACCCCTACGTTGCCCTTCGCGCCGACAGCACGCACCCGTTGGGCACGCCGTCGTTCACGCTCGACGAGTATGAGCGTGCCACCGAAGAGGGCTGCTTTAAGAAGTTCCCCAAGCTCGACAGCTTGGGCCGCACCCGTAAAGCGCTCGCCTGCGTGGGTCCCGAATCGCTCGGACAGGGAAAGCGCGGCGATATCTCGCGTATCCATCCTGCCGGTTGGCACCAGCAGCGCTACGACTTTATTCCAGGCCAGAGCCTCTACAATCGCTGCCACCTCATCGCCTGGTCGCTCTGCGGCGAAAACGCCAACCGCAAAAATCTCCTCACCGGCACGCGCTATCTCAACGAGACGGGCATGCTACCGTTTGAAGAGCAGATTCTCAACTATATTCGCGATACGAGCAACCATGTGCTCTACCGCGTCACGCCCATGTATAACGAAGAGGAACTTGTCTGCCGTGGCGTGCGCCTTGAGGCGCAATCGGTCGAGGACCACGGCAAGACCCTCTGCTTTCACGTGTACTGTTACAACCTGCAGCCGCACGTGCAGATCGACTACGCCACCGGCCGCAACCAGGCATCCGGAGACTAGTGCCGACCGCGCCGCCCGTAACCCAAAAAAAGATCCGTTTTCCTCCGTCCCCAAGGAATCAAATAAGGCCGCCCCGGTTACCCAGAGCGGCCTTTTCGTCAGCACCTACATTGCAGGCAAAACCACACGCTACTTGGCGCGACCCTCCTCATAGCGCTCGACCAGCTTGGCCTGAACGTCATAAGGCACCTGCTCATAGCCTGCGGGCTTCATGGTAAAGTCGCCTGTGCCGCGCGTGATAGAGCGCAGGCGCGTCGAATAATCCGTCAGCTCGGCCAGCGGCGCCTGGGCAATAACAACGGTATCGCCGCGTTCATCGGTCTCCATGCCCGTCACGCGACCGCGCGATGCCGAGATGTCGCCCATCACGGCGCCGGCGTAGCTCTCGGGGATAGTCACCGTGATTTCCTCGATGGGCTCCAGCACCACCGGGTCGGCATCGGCGCACGCCTTGCGCAGACCGATGCGGGCCGCCGCGCGGAACGCCATCTCGTTGGAGTCGACGCTGTGATACGAGCCGTCGTACACCGCGACGCGAATGCCTGTGAGCGGGTAGCCGGCAATGATGCCGTCCTTCATGGTCTCCTGGACGCCCCTGTCCACGGCGGGGATGAGCGAGCGCGGGATGCGGCCACCCACGACCTCGTCAACAAACTCATAGCCGTCGCTCGTGCCGTCGGGCCCAATGAGCGGCTCCACGCGTAGCCAGCAGTCGCCGTACTGACCGGCACCACCGGTCTGCTTCTTGTGGCGACCCTGGGCGCTTGCCGTGCGGCGGATGGTTTCGCGATACGGAATGCGGATCGGCACACTCTTGGCCGCGACCTTGGTGCGGTCCTCAAGACGATTGAGCAGCACCGAAACCTGCGCCTCACCCACGGCGGAGATGATGGTCTGCCCGGTCTCCTCGTCGCGGTCGATGCTCATGGTCGGATCGGCTTTGCAGGCTTTCTCGATAAACGTATAGAGCTTCTCCTCGTCGCCACGATTCTCGGCCTCGATGGCAATGCGGTACTGCGAGTTGGGGAACTTAAACGCCGCCGCCTCGACCTTGCCGGTAATCGAGAGCGTATCGCCCGTCTCGGCCGCCAGCTTGGGTGCCACGATGATGTCGCCGGCATAGGCGTGACCGACCTCGGTCATGTCGCGGCCGCACATCACATACAGGTGAGCCAGACGGTCGCTCTTGCGCGTGCGGGCATTGATCAGCTCAAGGCCCGGCTCAAGCGTACCCGTCAGTACCTTGATAAAGCTGATGCGGCCCTGCTGTGGGTCGGCCAGCGTCTTAAACACAAATGCCACCGGACGGTCATCGTCACTCGAGATCTTGAGCGAGTCGCCGTCGATGAGCGGCATCTCGCCGTAGTCAGTCGGCGCCGGGAAGTACGTGGCAATGTCGTCCATCAGCGAGTTGACGCCCTGCTCCTTAATGCAATCGCCCGCAAAGACCGGCACAAAGATGCGCTCGGCGATCGCTTTCGACAGCAGGCCTTCGAGCTCCTCCTGCGTCAGCGTCTCCTCGCCTTCCAGGTACTTCATCATCAGCTCATCGTCAGCCTCGGCCACCAACTCGCACAGATGGTCATGGGCTTCCTCGGCCTGGGCACGATACTCCTCGGGAATCTCCGACTCAACGGCCTCGGTGCCGTTGCAGTGACGCGCCTTCATACGCACCAGGTCGATGATGCCGTTAAAGTCCTCGCCCTCGCCCCAGGGGAGGGTCACGGCGCCTAGGCGCGTGCCAAAGCGCTCCTGCAGCAGGTCCATCGTGGTCGCAAAGCTGGCCTCGGGACGCGACAGGCGGTTTACGAACACCGCACGCGCCAGGCGCAGGTCCTCGGCGGCATACCAGAGCTTGACCGTCGTTGGCTGCGGGCCGGCCTCGGCGTCGACCACAAACAGCGCCGTCTCGCAAACGCTCATCGCGGCAAAGGCGTCGCCGATAAAATCGGGATAGCACGGAGCATCGAGCACGTTGATGCGAGCGCCCTTCCAGTCGATCGGCGCGATGGTCGTCGAGATGGAGAATGAACGCTTGACCTCTTCAGGGTCATAGTCGAGCGTGGGCTTGGTGCCGTCGTGGCCGCCCAGGCGGGCGGTCTTACCGGAAAGGTGGAGCATGGCCTCGGCGAGTGAAGTCTTGCCCACCCCGCCTTGGCCTACGAGCACCACGTTCCTTACATTGCCGGTCTTGGGAGCACCCATGATGACCTCCTTGCAGAGCCGCGCGCAATGCGCGACGCCAACGGGGAGAGTTCGCGGTCGGTGCCGTCCCGGGAGCAGCACGGTCGGCAGCCGAGCCGACTCACCCTCCAAATGTCCTATGCCACCACCCTACCCTTGCAGTCGCCTGTCCATGCAGACCTTTCGGCACGCGTATGGATACGGGCGGCGAGAGGACAGAGCAAGTATGCCAGGCGATTATTAAACCCCGTCGATACAAATAAAATGCCGCCGCGGGCCGTAAGACCTGCGGCGGCTTCGCCTCAATTAATAGTTGAGTAAATCGCTGAGCCTACCCCTCGATTCGACTCAAGAACTCACGGGTACGCTGCTCGCGTGGATGGTCGATGACCTGCCCCGCAGGGCCTTCCTCTACAATGCGGCCGCCATCCATAAAGACCACGCGGTCGGCAACATCGCGCGCAAACTGCATCGCGTGCGTCACGATCACCATCGTCATATTCTGCGCGGCCAGATCCTTGATGACGCGCAGAACCTCGGCCGTCAGCTCTGGATCGAGCGCCGAGGTCGGCTCATCAAAGAACAAGATTTCCGGGTCGAGCGCCAGGGCGCGGGCAATACTCACGCGCTGCTGCTGACCGCCCGAAAGCTCGCAGGGCACCTTGTTCTCGTTGCCCGTCAGCCCCATTTGCGCAATCAGCTCATGAGCACGGGCTTCCGCCTGCTCGCGCGGGCGCTTAAGCACGCGGATCGGCGCGTCAGTGATATTTTTCATCACCGTATAGTGCGGAAACAGATTGTAGTTCTGGAACACCAGGCCGAATCGCGAGCGCGCCTGTTTAGGTACATCGCCCTTTGCGTACACCGCGCCCGAACCCGCATCCGTCGCGACGGCAAGGTCGCCAAACGAAAGCGAGCCACCGTCGAGCGTCTCGAGCAGTGTGGCACAGCGCAGCAGCGTGGACTTACCGCCGCCTGAAGGCCCGATAATCGCCACGACCTCGCCACGCTTTACCTCGAGCGAGATATCCTTGAGCACCTCATTGCCGCCAAACGCCTTGCGCGCGCTTTCGATTTTCATCACTGAGTTAGTCATGATAATAGTCCAGCTTCTTTTCGGCGGCGCCCAGCAGCATCTCGACCACAAAGTTAAAGATCCAGTAGATCAGCGCCGCGATTGCAAACGGCACCATGCTCACCTGCGAGGCAACCAGCGCCTTGGCCGTCGAGAACATCTCACCCACGCCGATGGCGAACGCCAGCGACGTGTCCTTGACCAGTGTGATGATCTCGTTGCCCATCGCCGGCAGAATACGCTTGGCGACCTGCGGCATCACGATATACAGAAACGTCTGCATACGCGAGTAGCCCAGTACCTCGGCAGCCTCGTATTGACCGCGAGGAATGGACTGCAGGCCCGAGCGATAGATCTCGGCAAAGTAACCGGCGTAGTTGATGATGAACGCCACAACGCACGCCGTCCACTTGGAATCGGGCGTGAGCGAAATGCCGAACACGTAGTACGGGGCAAAGTAGATGGCAAACATCTGAAGCATGAGCGGCGTACCGCGCATGACCGAAATGTAGATGCGCGCAATCCAGCGGAGCGGCGTAATTTTGCTCATGCGCATAAACGCCACGGGGATTCCCAGCGGAATCGACCCGAGCAGCGTCAGCACAAACAACTGCAAGCTGACCAAGAATCCCTGGCCAAGCATCTGCATCATGACCTGAATAGACAACCCAAGCTCTCTTTCACGACAACAGAACAGTGAACCCAATGCTAAAGCGGGTTTTCCAGGTGCCCGAGTTTGCCGTGAAAGAGGAGCGCCGCGTACTAAATGTACGCAAGCGACGGTTTGAACGGCAAAATCGGGTGCCTGGGAAAGCCGCTATTTCAAAACCCAGTTGTCGAAGGAAAGACCGTAATCTGCATATTTATCGCAGAGGTCCTTAACCGTGCCATCCTCGTAGAGTGCCTTGAGCGACTCGATCACGGCATCGGCGGACTTGGTGTCGCCCTTCTTAAAGCCAACGGCGTAGTGCTCGCTGGACAGCGGCTTGTCGAGCTGCGTATAGGCATCGGGCTTGGCGGCAAGCTGATACTGAGCGATCGAGAGGTCACAGGCAACGGCATCGACTGCACCACTCTCGAGCTGCATAAACGCCGTGTTGTACTCACCGATGGTATCGAGCGTGGCAAACGTCGCGGCCAGATCCTTCTGGTCGCCCTCGAGCACATCCTGTGCGGCGGAATCAGTCTGGGTAATCACGGTCTTACCGGCAAGATCGTCCCAGCTCTTGATACCCGCGTCCTTCTTGACCACGAGCACCTGCTCGTTGAGCATGTAAGGCTCGGAGAACGTGTAGCCGTCCTCGCGGCCCTCCATGGTAAAGCCGTTCCAGATGCAGTTGATGGCACCCGAGTTGAGCAGCGTGTCCTTGGCATCCCAGTCGATAGCCTCATACTCAACGTCCCAGCCCTGCTTGTCGGCAACGGCCTTGGCAAGGTCGAGGTCAAAGCCGGTGTACTCGCCATCGTCGCCTACAAAGCCATACGGAGGATAGGACTTGTCAAAGCCCACGACGAGCTTCTTGGACTCCGCAGCGCCCTTCACGTCCTTGGCTGCGGTAGATCCGGCGGCAGAGCCCTTATCGGCACCACCGCCGCAGCCTACCAGGCCGAGGCCAAGCACCGTGGCAAGCGAACCGGCTAGACCAACAAACTGACGACGAGACATATCGGCATTCATGGTATCCCCCTTGATAGCACTTTAGTTAGGTAAAGTGAGTCATGTAACGTTCAGAATCATACACTTTAGTGAGATGGAGTACAAGGGAGAGCTTGCCCGGCGTGGGCGGGGGGCGGCGCGTAATTAAGTTTCCTGCTCTACAGTCCTGCGCAAGACGGAAAGCACATTAAGTGCTTTCCTTTGCGTGCGGAACTCGCGATAAACTTAATTACGCGCCGCCCCCCGCCCACGCCGGGCAAACGTCGTTGGACTTATCACTGACGTGAAGTGGACGCTTGTATATCGTCTGCTAGCTTGGCACGGTACAATGCTTGCAGCTTTCAATTTGTACATTAGTGGGGTTAATTCATGGCAGAATCTCGTGCGGAGCGTAAGGCTCGTCGCGCTTTAATCGAGGCGGCTGAGGGGTCGGAGGAGAAATCTTCTACGAAATCCAAGTCTTCTAAAGCTGCAAAAAGCAAGTCGGCCAAGGGCAAGGCTAAGGCCAAGCGTCCCGGTTCTCGTCGGAGCGGGGATAAGGCGTCTCACGTTCGTTCCAAGGACTCGCGCAAGGATTCGGCTCAGCCTGCTCGTAAAACTGTGGATCCCAAATCGCCTTGTTCCATCATGCGGGCTTGTGGTGGGTGCACGGCGCTCAATCGTCCTTATAAGAAGCAGCTGGCGGCCAAGCAGGCTGCTATGGAGGAGCTTTTTGCTTCGCTTTGTGAGCGTGAGGGTATCGCCGTTGATCCTATTCGCGGTATGGGCGTCACCCTGGGCGACCCGGGTAAATATCCTGCGCCGCGCGGCTTTCGTCATAAGGCTGCCACTCCCTTTGCCCCTGGCAGAGAGGGCGCTGTCCGTTGCGGTTTCTTTGAGCGCGGCACGCACAGAATCGTTGCCGTACCCGAATGTCCTGTCGAGGCGCCGGGCGCTCGTCAGATTCTCAACGGCATCGCACGCGAAGCTGAGCGGCTGCATATTCCCGCCTTTAATGAGGACAAGCATCTTGGTTTGCTTCGCTATGCCGTCGTCCGCTGCGGTTGGCGTACAGACCAGGTCATGGTTACGCTCGTGACCGCCCAGCGTGACTTACCGCATGCGCAGGAGTTCTTTGAGGCCGTCGCGGCGCTCGATCCGCATATCGTCACCGTTGCCCAAAATATCAATGGCCGTCCCGGTAACGCCATCTTGGGTGAGGAGACTCGTATCGTCTATGGCGCCGAGTGCATGCGCGATCAGCTGCTCGGCTGCAACTTCGATATCTCCCCCACCGCGTTTTATCAGACCAACCCGCAGCAGACCGAACTGCTCTATCAGCTCGCCATTGACGGCATGGACCTGCAGCAGGGTGACGTACTCATCGATGCCTATTGCGGTAGCGGAACTATCGGCCTGTGTGCAGCCAAAGCCGCCCAGGACAGGGGCGTCGGCATTATGCTGCTCGGCGTGGAGCGCAACCCGGCGGGCATTGCCGACGCACGTCGCAGTGCCGAACTCAACGGCCTCACCCGCAGCGCTTGGTTTATGGCCGACGACGCCACCGACTACATCCTAGATGCCGCCGATAACAGCGAGCGCGTCGACGTCCTTTCCATCGACCCGCCGCGCGCCGGCTCTACCCCCGAGTTCCTCGAGGCCGCCTGCGCACTTAAGCCGCGCCGCATCACTTATATCAGCTGCAACCCCGTGACCCAAGAGCGCGACCTGCACCACCTCCTCGACGGAGGCTATCGCCTGCTCAAGATCACGCCGGTCGACATGTTCCCCCACACCGACCACACCGAAACAGTAGCGGTCCTAGAGCGCCGCTAACCAACCCCGGTAGATTTTTGGGACAAGAAAGGGGGCGGCCCGTCTGGACCGCCCATTACAGTCTGAAGTGGGCCACCGATAAATTTCGATGGCGAGCATTCGGCGC